>CAZGDZ010000052.1:9269-9625 GCA_964524855.1 uncultured Macromonas sp. | reverse complement strand
TTTGCGCTTGCAACCCGTCGTGAATATCCGGCCCTAGTGCGGCCCCGCCTGTTGCCGCCGCAATAAAGGCGCGCATTTCGGCCAGATAGGCGGCTTCATAGCGTTCCAGAAAGAAATGCTGCGCCGGGGCGCGGCGGAATCCGGCCTCTGTGGCAATTTCCACGGTGGTTTCCAACTGGTTTTCGGCGCGTAGCATGCCGCTTTGGCCATGCACCTCTATGCGCTGGTCATACCCGTAAGAGGCGCGGCGCGAGTTGGAAATCTGGCAAATCCGCCCACTGGCGGTGGTGAGGATAACGGCGGCGGTATCAACATCTCCAGCCGCGCCGATGGCGGGATCAACCAGCGCAGACCCC
>CAZGDZ010000052.1:0-9259 GCA_964524855.1 uncultured Macromonas sp. | reverse complement strand
TGGCATGCAGGCGGATGAATTCCTCGCCCATCAAATAGCGCGCCATGTCGAAATCATGGATCATCATATCGCGAAACAACCCGCCAGAGCGTTCGATATAAGATACAGGCGGCGGTGCAGGATCGCGCGAGGTGATGATGACCAATTCCACCGCGCCAATATCGCCTGCCCGGATACGCGCGCGCAGGGCGGCGAAATTGGGGTCAAACCGGCGGTTGAACCCTGTCATAAAGGGCACGCCTGCTTCTGTGACGGCCTCTATGCATGTGCGGATATTGGCCACCGACATATCCACGGGCTTTTCGCAAAAGATCGCCTTGCCCGCTTTGGCGGCCGCGAGGATTTGGTCAAAATGGCTGTCAGTTGGCGTGCCGATGATCACGCCATCCACATCCGTGGCCGAGAGGATCGCGCCCACATCGCGCACCTGTGCGCCTGTGCTGGCTGCAAGCGCTTGTGCCGCAGCGGGCAGGGCATCGGCCACGGCCACCACCTGCGCGCCCTCCAGCGCCTTGATAGAGCGCGCATGCACCTGCCCGATACGCCCACATCCCAATATCCCAAGTCTTAGCATCTTATGCCCTTCCCGATGCGCCCAAGCCCCGGATGACCGCGCGCGCGGCCTCCATGACCGGATCATGTGTTTCCTTCAGTATTGCCACCCTGTCAAATCGGGCCGGATCGGCATTTATGGCCGCGCGCAAGGCCGCGCCAAAGGCCATGCGCAATTCGGTGCCGATATTGAATTTCGCAATGCGCGATCCCGCCGCAAGTGCTGCGCGCTGGGCATAGGGCACGCCAGAGCCGCCATGAATGACTAGCGCCACATCGGTCACGGCCTCTATGGCGCGAATGCGTGCCTCATCCAGCCCGCCTTCATGGTCGGTTTGCAAATGCACATTGCCCACAGATATCGCCATCGCGTCAACGCCACTGTCACGGGCAAAGATCGCGGCCTCAGCCGGATCGGTGCCGGCGGAATTTTCGCCACCGGAATAGCCGACAAAGCCGATCTCGCCTTCGCAGGATATCCCAGCTGCATGGGCCATTTCTGCGATTTGTGCGGTCTCATCAATGTTCTGCGCCAGTGGTTTGCGTGATCCGTCATACATCAGCGATGTGAAACCGGCCAGGTCGGTGAAGATGAAGCTGCAGGTCTGGCGTTGTCCTCCGAGGTTTAGGTCGTCCGGGTGCTGGACCAGGTAATCCACCCGATTGGGCGACACGTAGCGCGAAAACGCCTGCTTGATGAAGCGCTGCTGCTGCTCGCTCCAGAAATGGTGCGCCAAGCTGGCCACCACAAACGCCAACGCCAGCACCAGCGCCGGCGTGAGGCTGTTGAGCAGCAGGCCGTGGGCCGCAAAGGCCCACCAACCGCCCACCAGCACACCCCCGATCATGAGCACCGCGCCGGCTGCTGCCCACAGGGCGCGCACGTAGGTGGCCAGCACCACCAGCACCACCGTGCCCAGCGCCAGCACCACCACCTCCATGCCCAGGGCCCAGGCGGGCCGGGTCAGGAAATGCCCACTCAGCGCCTGCTCCAACGCCTGCGCGTGGGCCTCCACCCCGGGCATGATGCGGCCCAGCGGGTTGAACCGCAGGTCCATCAGGCCTTGCGCCGAACTGCCCACCAGCACCAGGTGCCCCGCCAGCAGCGCCGGGTCGGCCGAACCGTCCAGCACCTGCCAAGCCGGCACGTAACGCTCGGGCACCGGCTCGGTGTAATGCACCCACATCTCCCCTTGCGCGGTGGTCGGCACGGTGATGTCGCCGATGCGCACCTCCTGCAACGCCGGCACGTCCGATTCGGCGCTGCGCAGCAGGTGGTTGCGGGCGCCCAGACCGACGCGCAAGGTCTCGGACGCCAGGGTGGGCACCGGCTGGTCGCCCAGGCGCAGGGCCAGCGGCACGCGGCGCACCACGCCGTCGGCGTCTGGCACGAAGGTCAAGGCGCCGTTGCCGGCCGCACGGGCGTTCAGCACGTCCAGTGCCGGTACCGCCGTGCTGAACCCGTGCAAGGCATCGACCCGCGGGCCACCACCCACCCACACATAGCGGTAGGGCGCGGCAGGCAAGCGGTCTGCTTCGCCGGGATCGCGATCGCGTTGCACCGCAAAACCCAGCACCACCGGCCGGTCGACCAGGGCTTCGCCCAGCATCGCGTCGTGGTCGGGCAAGCGGCTCAGCGCTTGGCGGATAGGCGGCGCCAGTGGCCACAGGTCCACCACCGCCCGGGGCGAAGTGCGGTCGGGCTCGGCAAACACCACGTCAAAGCCGATGGCCGCCGCCCCGACATCGTTCAGCCGCGTCACCATGTCGGCGATCCGGGTCCGGGGCCAGGGCCATTGGCCCAGGCGCTCCAGGCTGGCTTCGTCGATGTCGATGATGCGCACCGGCACCGGCTCATAGGTGCGCGGACTCCAGCGCTGGTACTGGTCGTAGGCTTGGTTGCGCAGAGTCTGCAGCACCAGCGGGTCCAGCAGCAACAGCAGGCCACCCAGCACCGCCGCCGACAACGACAACCACAGCGCCATGGCGCGCAAAGACAAGGATTTCATCGGAAATTACCTCCGCCAACGGGCCGCAACCGCTCGAATGCCTCGGCTTGCCGCTAAGATGGTTCGCAGAATACACGACCCAAGGGATCACCATGCCCGTGCCACGCGACATCAAGTTCCAGCATTGGATCATTGGACTGGCCAGCCTGCTGGTGATCGGCCTGACCGCCGTGTTTCTGGGCACCGTGCTGCGCCAATTTGAACGGGCTGCGCAAGACAGCGCCCGCGAGAAGTACGCGGTGATGGCCGAGCGCGCCGCCGACAACCTGCGCGCGGTGCTGCAAAGCAACGCCACCCGCGCCACCGCCGTCACCCAGGGCGGCGCTGCCGGCTTGCTGCGCGAAGGCCAACTCGACACCGAGCGCGCGCTGGCGTTCCTACAGGCCTCGGTGCGCCAGTACCCTGGGGTTTACAGCGAATACTTCGGCCTGCCGAACGACGACTTCATCCAGGCCATAGGCGTGCACCAGGACAGCCTAATCACCACCGCGCTGCAAGCTCCAGCAGACACCGAGGTGGCGCTGCGGGTGCTGCGCGGTACCGACAGCGAGCGCCTGGAGCACTGGCAATTCCTCAACGCGGCGGGGCAGCTCGTGGGCGAACGCCGCAACACCTCCACTTTCATCCCGACCAGCCGCCCGTGGTACCGGGCCGCACGCTCCAGCCAAGGCGCGCACATCACCGCGCCCTATGTGTTTTCATCCACCCAGCGCGGCGGACTGACGATCGCGGCCGCCCTGCCCGGCGATGCCGGCGTCTACGGCATCGACACCAGCCTGCACGACCTGCCTGAGTTCCTGGCCAGCCTGCCGCTGAGCGACAACGCCTTCATCGCCATCCTGGACAGCGAACGGCTGGTGATCGCCGCCAGCGGCAAAGGCCGATCCAGCGATGCCGCCACCCTGCCCGCCCTGAGCCCCATCGAAGAACTGAAACACCCCTGGTGGGCCAGCCTGCACGCGCAACTGGACCAACTGCCAGCGCACGGCACCACCCTCGCGCCGCTGGCCGACACCGACATGGTGCTGACCCAGGCCACACTGAACGTGGGTCAAGGCGCCAGCTACCGCGTCGTCAGTTGGGCGCCGGTCACCGACTTCACCGCTCCGGTGGAACGGGCTCGGCGCGATGTGCTGCTGATCTCGGCGGTGTTGCTGGCGGTGTTGGTGCCGCTGGCGCTGCTGGGCACGCGCAGCGTGACGGCCGCGCTGACCACCCTGGCCGCCGATTCCGAGCGACTGAAAAAGCTCGACTTCTCGTCCAACCCGCACGACGTCAAATCGTTCCTGTACGAAGTCAACACCCTGGGCGAGGCCCAGAACGTGATGTACCACTCCATCAAGGACCGGACCGAGGCGCTGCAGGTGGCGCAGGCCAAACTGGCCCAACTGGTGGACAGCGGCATTTTGTTGGCACGCGAGAAAAACCGCGAACAACTGCTGCGGCACGTGCTGTTCGGCGCACGCGACCTGGCACACTGCGCGGCGGCCACGCTGTTCTTGCGCACCGACCACGACACCCTGCGCTTTGCCCTGCGCACCAGCGACGACCCGCTGCCCGCCTTCGAGATCCCGCTGCACAACCCCCAAACCGGCGAGCCGCAGCACCAGTTTCTGGCCACCCACGTGGCGCTGTCGGGCGAATCGGTGGTGGTGGACGACGTGTACGCCGAAACCCGGTTCGACCTCAGCGGCACCAAGCAATTCAGCGAAGCGTCCGGCTTTCGCACCGTGTCGATGCTGACCGTCCCGCTGTACCCGCGCGAAGGCCAGGTGATCGCGGTGCTGCAGTTGATGAACGCGCTCGACCCGCAAACCGGCGAGGTGGTGCCGTTCGACCCCGAGCTGGTCGGCTTTGTGGAGGCACTGGCCAGCCAGGCGGCGGTGGCGATCGAAAACCAGCGCCTGCTGGAAGCGCAGAAGGCGCTGGTGGACGCGATGATCCAGATCAGTGCCGGCGCCATCGACGCCAAGAGCGCCTACACCGGCGGCCACTGCGAACGGGTGCCCGAGCTGGCCCTGATGCTGGCCGAAGAGGCAGGCCAGGTCACCGCCGGGCCGCTGGCCGACTTCCGGTTCCAGAACGAGGACGAATGGCGCGAGTTCAAGATCGGCGCTTGGCTGCATGATTGCGGCAAGGTCACCACGCCCGAGTACGTGGTGGACAAGGCAACCAAGCTGGAAACCATCTTCAACCGCATCCACGAAATCCGCATGCGGTTTGAGGTGCTGCGCCGCGATGCCGACATCGAACGGCTGCAGGCCGTCCACGAACGCGGCGAAGACCGCACCAGCGTGGAAGCACGCTGGGCCGAACGGGCGACACAGTTGCAGGACGACTTTGCCTTTGTGGCCGAGTGCAACCTGGGCGGCGAGTTCATGGCGCCCGACAAGGTGGAGCGCCTGCAACGGATTGCCGCGCAAACCTGGCAGCGACATTTCGACGACCGGTTGGGCCTGTCGCACGAGGAATTGCGCCGCTACGAGCAAGAACCCGCACCACGCCTGCCCGTGGCCGAGCCGCTGCTGGCCGACAAAGCCCACCACATCGTGCCGCGCGGCGACGACAAGGCGCTTGACCCCAAGTACGGCTTCCAGGTCAAGGTGCCACAGCACCTGTACAACCACGGCGAGGTCTACAACCTCTCCATCGGCCGGGGCACGCTGACCGAAGAAGAGCGCTTCAAGATCAACGAGCACATCATCCAGACCATCGTGATGCTGGACAACCTGCCCTTCCCCGAGTACCTGCGCCGGGTGCCCGAGTACGCCGGCACCCACCACGAAACCCTGATCGGAACCGGCTACCCGCGCAAACTCACCGCCGCCGAACTGTCGGTGCCCTCGCGCATCATGGCCATCGCCGACATTTTCGAAGCGCTGACCGCCTCCGACCGCCCCTACAAAAAAGCCAAAACGCTGTCGGAGTCGATCAAGATCCTGTGGTTCTTCAAGAAGGACCGCCACATTGACGCCGAACTGTTCGACCTGTTCCTGCGCTCGGGCGTCTACCAGCGCTACGCCGAACGCTTTTTGAAACCCGAGCAGATCGACGAGGTGGACATTGCGCCTTACCTCGGCCCGGTGCCCGAGCGCACTTGAGCCAACGAACCTGAGCGCGCGGGCTTGACGTTTACCGAGCTTGCGTCTACAAACTGAACATCTTAGGGGAAGGGAAATCACTGTGAAACCATTGTTCAAACCCGTCTTGCTGGGCCTGTGCATTGCCGCAGGCTGGGCCCACGCCCAGACCTTGCCCCAGCCGTTGGTGCAAGCCGCCCAAACCGCGCTGGTGCAAAGCCCCGACGTGCAGGAACGCTGGAAAGCCTTGCTCGGTGCCCGCCAAGGCGTGCCAATCGCCCGGGCCGGGCTGCTGCCACAGGTGGACCTGCAAGCCTACGCCGGCCGGCAGGAACGCCGCACACCCGGTCAGAACCTGGGCTGGTTCTCCATCGGCGGGGTGGAACTGTCGCTGAACCAGCTGCTGTTCGACGGCGGCGTGGTCACAGGCGCTATTGCCGAAGCCAGCGAAAGCGAAATGGCGGCCTACCACGACCTGCTGAGCACCAGCGAAACGGTGGCCAGCCGGGTGGTGCTGGCCTACCTGGACCTGCTGCGCATGCAGGAGAGGGTCGCCTTGGCCACCGACAACTACGTCGAGCACAAGCGCACGTTCGACGCCATGATGGAGCGCTCCAACGCGGCCGTGGGGCGCCGTGCCGACACCGAGCAAGCCCAGGGCCGTTTGGCGGTGGCTGAGTCCACCCTGGTGGCCGAAACCACCGCACTGCGCGAAGCCGGCATCGCCTACCAGCGCTTTGTGGGTCAGTTGCCCCCCGCCAACCTGCCCGGCTGGCCGGAAGGGCGCGCGCTGTCCGCGCTGCCCGACACCGTGCTCACCACGCTGCAACAGGGCCTGTCCAGCAGCCCGGTGGTCCGGTCGGCCTACCACCGCTGGAAGGCGTCCGAGCAGGCCGTGGCACAACGCCAGGCCGCATTCATGCCCCGCATCGACGCCCGCGTGTCGGTCGGTGAAAGCCGCAACCGAGATGGCGTGACGGGCGAGTACCGCGATCAGTTGGCCGAGGTTCGCTTGTCGCAAAACCTCTACCGGGGTGGTGCCGACAGCAGCGCGCAACGCCGGGCCAGCGAACTGCAGTTGCGCTCGCGAGCCGACATGGACGCTACCTGCCGCGAAGTGCAGCAAAACCTGTCCATCGCCTTCAACGACGTGCAGACGCTGCGCATCCGCGAGCGCCTGGTGGACAGCCAGCGGCTGGCGGTCGAAAAAACCACCACCGCATTCCGCCAGCAATTCGATATCGGCCAACGCACCCTGCTGGACGTGCTGGACACCCAGACGGAGTACTACGACGCCGCCCGCAACTACGTGGACGTGCGCCACGACCAGTTGCGCGCCGAAGCGCGCACGCTCGCAGCCATGGGCCGACTGGTAGCCCTGTTTGGTACAGCCCCCGCTGGCGACAGCACCCTGGCCGACGCTGGCCCACGCGGCGAAGTCGCTATGGCCGATCTGTGCCCGGCGCAAGAAACCTTCATGGATTCGCTCGAGCGCATCAAAGCCAGTTTGGAGGTGCCACAACGTGCCCGCCCAACCCGCGCCGATTACGTGGTGCTGCTGCCCAATGCCGATGGCAGCGTGGGCCAGGTTCAGGTCAGCGGTGCCCAAGGCCAGCAAGCGTTGACGGCGCCCCTCTCCGGCACCGACATGAGTGGCGAACGTGCTGCCTACAGCGTCAGCGAGGATCAGGTCAAACGCGACTTCGGGCAGGCCATGGATGCCCAGCCGCAGTTGCCCGAGCGTTTCACCCTGTATTTCGACAAAGGCAGCACCCGCCTGTCCCGCAGCAGCGAAGCGCAATGGGCGACGGTACTGGAACGGCTGAAGGAGCGCAAAGCGCTGGACATCACCGTGGCCGGACACACCGACACCGTCAGCACAACGCGCATCAACGAAGCCTTGGCGCTTCGGCGTGCCCGTGCCGTGGCGCAACGGCTGCGTGCCAGCGGCTTCAAAGACACGGCGATCGCGATCGAGGGTTACGGCGCTCGCGACCTGGAAGTGCCCACCCCGGCCCAGACCAGCGAGGTCCGCAACCGGCGCGTGGTGATCATCGCGCGCTGACTGGCACGGTCACGTCGTCCACCTTGACGACGAAGCGGGTGCCCCGCACGCCGATGGTGCCCGTCGGCGTGCGCACCTGCACCGCTTCGGGCTTGACGCGAGCAATCGCGCCCGACACGTAATTGAGTGTGCCCTTGGCCAGGCGGGTGCCGAGTTTGCCATCGCGCTTGTCGGGTGCGTACAGGTATTCGTCCACCGTCAGCTCGGTGTTCGGGCCAAACGACATCACGGTTTCATCGCGGAACGTCACGCCCAAGCTGCCTTGGGCGCCGGTCTGCAACGTGCTGCCCAAGTGCACCGGTGCACCGACAGCAGCAGCGCGCGCCTGCCCAGCGGTCACGATGCGCGCATCGCCCGAGACGGTTTTCACATAGGCGATCGGCGGCTCACTGGCCTGGGCTTGGGGCCCCATCAGCATCAACGTCAACGCCACAGTGGTTGCAATCTTGAACATCATGATCCCCCTACACAGGCTTTCAGTGTAGACGCTGTTGCGCGTCAACGCCACCCCAAAGCGCTGCCTCAGGCCAGCGCAGCCACCCATTTGTGCATGCCACGCACCTTGTCTGCCATGTCTTTGGCCAAGTTTTCCAGCAGGGTGATTTTGAGCAACGGTTCGCGGTTGGAGATCTGCTCCAGGGCGTCCGCATTCATGACCACGCAGTGCAATGGCGCATCGGCATACACCGAGGCGCTGCGGGTGGTCTGTCCGAGCAGGATCATCTCGCCAAACACCATCCCAGGCCCCAGCGTGGCAATGCGCTGGTGGGCGCCATCGGGCAAGGGGACCAGGATACTCACCTGCCCCCGCTCGATGAAGAAAATACGGCCATCTGCCGGCTGGCCGCTGGCCAGCACTTGATCTCCGGCAGCGTAAACCTGCCGGCTGCTGGTGGCCAGCACTTCGTCGAGCAAGGCGGGCGGCAAGCCCCGAAACAGCGATGCTTCAGACAACGTGCCGGTCATATCCAGCACGCGTGGCACCCCCTCCAACAAGCGGTTTTCACACCACTCCACCGCCAAATCGTTGTCCTCGAAACTTAGGAAGCCTCGGTCGTCGCGGCTCACAGCCTTGCGCAACGGGCCACTGATGTCGGCTCGGCCGTGGATGCGCGAGAACACCAGCGCCACGCCATCGGCGGCCAAACCCAGCCGGGTCTGGTTCAGCAAGCGGGCCGCCGCGTCCGAAATGCCATCCACCCGGTGCATGTCCAGGATGAAACAACGGCTGGCTGGCGCCAAGCTCAGCAGGTGACGGATCACGTACTCCACACCATCCACGGCCAAAAAGCCGTGCAGGCAAAGGTACTTGATCTGGGCCGACTTTTCCTTCAGGTAGGCGCTCACATCGTGGGTGGGCTGGCGGCGCGAAGGGGCTTCGGCTCCGCTGAACACGCTGCCCAAGGCCATGCGCGGCTGACTCTGGCTGCTGAACACGTTCAGCCCAAAGTCGCGCGACAGGCGCTTGCACGCCTCGATGCCGCGCACGCTGTTGCCTTTGTCGTCCAGCAGGGGCGAGAACACGCCGATGCCGAAACGCCCCGGCAGCACCG
>CAZGDZ010000051.1:0-10098 GCA_964524855.1 uncultured Macromonas sp. | reverse complement strand
CGCGCCGTGCAGCACCATTTGGCGGTGGGGCTGCAGCTTTTCGTGCATCCAGTGCACGTAGGCATAACCCAGCAGCAACTCCGCCTGAAAAAACACCAGACACACGCTCCAGACCGAGGACGAGCCGCCGAACCACGGCAGGATCATCTTGGCGACGATGGGCTGGATCTGGAACAGCAGGAACGCGGACAGGAACACCGTCGTGGCAAAGATGAGCATGCGTGACCTCTGAGGGAGCCAGATGTGCGTTGGCGTGCAGCCATTCTGGCCCAACTCCCGAAGGCGCAACCGCCGGTGTCGCTCGCAACCAACGGACAGGGGCAGCGGCTACACTGCCGCCATGAACACGACCGCCCACACCGCTTTGAACGACGAGGACTACGAAGCCCTCGACCAGATCCTGGACGACCTGCGCCAGCGCCTGGATGAAGTCCCGCAATGGGAGTTCTGCGAAGGCTTCATGGCCGCGCTGATCTGCAGCCGCCGCCCGATCGACGCTGACGAATACTTTGGCGCGCTGTTGAGCGACCCGGCCACCGGCAGCTTCGGCCCGTCGCTGTTCGCCAACCCCGAGCAATACGACCAGTTCCTGACGCTGTGGAACCGCCGCTGGAACGAGGTGGCCGCCGCCCTGGACGCGCCAGTGGACAACCTGGACGACGAACGCGCCTACGCCCCCGAGGTGGTGGACGTGCGCGGCGCCGTGGCTGCCATGAACGACGAGGAACGCGCCGCCATGCAGGCCGAACTGGGCGAAGAAGAACTGCCCTCGTTCGCGCAGGTGTGGGCGCTGGGCTTCATGTACGCGGTGGAAACCTGGCCCGAAGAATGGGCCCCGCCGCGCGACAAGGAAGCCGCCGGCTGGCTGGAAGACGCGCTGGAGCGCATCGTCGTCATGACCGAGGACGACGACGGCGAGCCCAGCATCAGCATGTTCGGCGAGGACAGCCCGCCCAGCGTCAGCCAAGACCGCATCAACGCCTATGGCGAAGCCATTTGGGCGGTGTACGACCTGCGCGACCTTTGGAAGAGCATCGGCCCGCGCGTGGAACAGGTGGTCAAAGGCACCGAGCCCGGCCGCAACGACCCGTGCTCCTGCGGCAGCGGCAAGAAGTACAAGAAGTGCTGCGGCGCGACCTGAGCCGTCAGTCCACGGCCTGACCGGCGCGGGCGTCGGCCCAGGCCTCGAACGACGCCGCCGGCATGGGGCGGGCAAACAGGTAGCCCTGGTACTCCAGGCAGCCCGCCTGCGCCAGCGCCTCGCGCTGGGCCTGGGTCTCCACCCCTTCCGCGATCACCGACACATCCAGGCTGCGCGCCAGCGCCACGATGGTGCGCACGATGGCCGCATCGTTGTGGTCGTGCAGCAGGTCGCGAACGAACGACTGGTCGATTTTCAGCTTGTAAATCGGCAACCGCTTGAGGTAGCTCAACGACGAGTAGCCGGTGCCAAAGTCGTCGAGCGAAAAGCGCACCCCATGGGCGCGCAGCACGCTCATTTTGGCGATCACGCCGTCCACATCGTCCAGCAACTGGCTCTCGGTCAGTTCCAGCTCCAGTTGGTGCGGGTTGGCGCCGCTGTCGCGCAGGGCGGCCTGCACATCGGCCACAAAGTCGGGGTGGCGGAACTGCCGCGCACTGACGTTGACCGCCACTCGCCAGCAGGCGCGCTGCGGGTCCAGCGACCAGCGCACCAACTGATCACACGCTTCGCGCAATATCCACTGCCCCATGGGCAAGATGAGTCCGCTGGACTCGGCCACCCCGATGAACTGGGCCGGCGGTACCGAGCCCCGGCGTTCGTGCTGCCAGCGCAACAGGGCTTCGGCGCCTTGCACCCGGCCGTGGACGTCCAACTGGGGCTGGTAGTGCAATTGGAACTGCTTGTGGGCCAGCGCTTCGCGCAGGTCGGCCTCCAGCGCGGCACGCTGTTCGATGTGGTCCTGCATCTGCGGGTTGAAAAACCGCACCGTGTTGCGGCCCTGGGCCTTGGCCTCGTACATCGCCATGTCGGCGCGCTTGAGGATGTCTTCCACCAAGCCCTGAGCATCGGAGAACAGCGCCACGCCCACGCTCACGGTGCATTCGTAGCTGCGGCCTTGCAGGTCGTAGGGCTGGGCCAGGGTGCGCAGCAGTTTCACCGCCACCTGCTCGGCCCGCCGCGCCGCCTCCAGCGGGTTCGGGTGCAACTCGGTCAGCATCACCACGAATTCGTCGCCACCCAGCCGGGCCAGCGAGTCCTGGTCGCGCACCTGCGCGGTCAAGCGCTCTGCCATTTGCTGCAGCAGCAAATCGCCCATGTCGTGGCCCAGGGTGTCGTTCAGGGTCTTGAAGTTGTCCAGGTCGATGAACAGCAAGGCTCCGTCGATCTGGTTGCGGCCAAACAAGGCCAGCGCCTGGTGCAGCCGGTCCAGGATCAGGCGGCGGTTTGGCAGGTTGGTCAGCGGGTCGTAGAAGGCCAGTTGGTGGATTTCGGCCTGTATTTTCCGGTAGTCCGTCAGGTCGGTGGAGATGCCACACAAACCGTAAATGTGGCCATCCGGCTCACGCAGCGGCAGCTTGACGGTAAGGAAAGTGCGGGTGCGGTCGCTGCCCTTGACGCGGATGCGCTCCTCGGCCGAAACAGTGCGGCCCTCCTGGAACACCGGCAGGTCGTCGGCTTTGATGACGGACAGCGAATCGTGGTCGAAAAAGTCCGCATCGGTCTTGCCCAGAATGGCCTCGGGCGGTTGCCCGAACAGGTCGGCCACTTTGCGGTTGACGTACTGGTAGCGCAACTGCGGGTCTTTGATGAAGATGGCCGCCTCCACGCTGTCGAGGATGGTGTTGAGCCGCTCTTCGCTGGCCTTGAGGTGGCGGGTTTTGAGGGCGACCTGGCGCCGCAACCAGCGCAAGCCAAGCAATGCTGCCACCAGCAGCAGCAACAGCCCACCCACCACCCACCAGACCTCGCGCGACACCGGCACCGTGGCCACCGGCGCCCCCCAGCGGCGCAAGATGTCGAAATAGACGGAGCCCGAGTCGGCCTTCCAAGACTGCAGGTACCGGTCGATGGTAGCCAACAGTTGCGGCTGCGCCCCTTTGCCGGTCGCAAAGTACAGCGCTGCCGGGTTGAACTGCACCGGCGAGTCCGTCAGGCCTGCATCGGCCGCATGGCGGTTGCCGAACAGGTGGTTCACCGCTGCCGCATCGGCGCGCCCGTCGGCCACGGCAGCAAACGCATCGTCAAACGATGACACGGGCAACCAAAGGGCCTCCACACCAAACTGCGGCAGCAATTGGCCCAACATCCGCTCCTGCACCGAACCGGCCAGCACCGCAATGCGCAAGCCCTGCAGGCTCTGCACGCTCTCCACCGGCTGACCCCGGCGGGTGTAGATTTGCGACCAACTGTGCAAAGCGGCGGTTTGGTGGAAGTCGTAGCGCTGGGCCCGCGCCTCGCTGTACGCCACATCGGGCATCAGGTCGATGTCTCCCGCTTCCAAGGCATCCAGGCAAGCCTGCCATTCGCAGACCTCGGGCCGCAGCACCCAGCCTTCGCGCTGGGCCACCTGGGTCAACAGGTCCACGAAGATGCCAGCCGGCGCCCCGTTGGGGCCGACAAAGATCTTGGGCTCGTTCTGGTACACGCCGTAGCGCACCACCGTGGGCTGATTCTGCGCCGCCGCGCCGGTCAGGCCCGCAACCAGCACGAACAGCACCATCACGGCCGCACGGCATGCGGCTTGCAAAACCGGCTCTGAGCCCCTCCCAAACAGTGGTGTTTTTGCCATTTCAAGATTGTGGCGCATGGCCCGCAAAATGGCTACGGTCTTTTCAGGCCGGTGGCCAATGGCGCAACAGGCCCGCCAAGGCGTGGCGCACCGTGGCATGGCGCACCGCATCGCGGTCGCCGGCAAAGTGTTGGGCTTCCGTGATCACCCCCTCCGGTGTGGCCCAGCCGAACCAGACGGTGCCCACCGGTTTGTCGGCGCTGCCGCCGGTCGGACCGGCCACGCCCGTCACGGCCACCGCCACCTGGGCCAACGAGCGGCACAGCGCGCCTTCGACCATGGCTCGGACGACCGGCTCACTCACCGCGCCCCACCGCGCCAACAGCTCGGCGGGCACCCCCAAGTCGGCCGTTTTGGCCGCGTTGGAGTAGGTGACGTAGCCGCGATCCAGCCAGTCGCTGGAACCGCTCAGCCCGGTGCAGGTGGCCGCGACCAGGCCGCCGGTGCAGCTTTCGGCGGTGGCCAGCCGCCAGCCCCGTTGGCGCAGCGCCAGCGCCACTTGTTCACACAAGGCCAGCAGGTCGGGGGTGCAGGTGTCCATGGTACCGGGGCTGAGGGTGGGAATTCAAAAGCGCCAGAGCGCGATCACCAGCAGGGTGCAAAAGGCGGCCACCAGATCGTCGAACATGATGCCCCAGCCGCCCCGCCAGCCACCGCCTTTGAAAGCACGGTCGGCCCAGGCCACCGGCCCGGGTTTGGCGGCGTCAAAAAAGCGGAACAAGCCAAACGCCACGGCCTGCCCCCACAGTCCCATCGGCATGGCCAGCCACAGCACCAGCCAAAAGGCCACGATTTCGTCGATGACGATGTAGCCCGGGTCGTCAATGCCGCAGCGCTCGGCGGTGCGCACGCTGGCCCACCAGCCCAACAGGAGCCCACCGCCGATCAGGGCCGCCCACACCACGTCGGACGGCGCCCAGACGGCATCGATGACCAGAAACGCAGCCCAGCCCCACAGCGTGCCCACCGTGCCGGGCGCGCGCCGGCTGAGGCCGGAGCCAAACCCCAGCGCCACCAAGTGGGACAGGCGCGACAGCATGAAACCCGCCGTCGGGCGGGTGAGTGGCGGCGTGGCGCTCATTGAAACCACCCCTCAAAACCGTCGAAAGGCTCGAAACGTCGGCCCACCAGCCGCAACCGGGTGGGGCCCGGCAAGGCCCGCTCGGCCACCGGGTGCAACGGGTCGCCGGGGTAGCACATGGCTTTGTGCCCGTCGGCCATGAAGGTGGTCGGCAACACGCACGGCGGCGGGCGCAAAGCGGCCGCCGCCTCAGCCTCGGCCCAGGCGCTGGCCACATCGGCATGGCGGGCCAGTTGGGCCAGCCCCATCAATTGCGGCGGGATCAAGCCGATCTCGCCGGCCCAACTGCGGGCCAGGGCGTCGCGCGGGGTCAACCACAAGGCTTCGGTGGCTTCGTGGTTGTCGTGTTCCACCTGTTGCCCGGCGGGCATGCGGGCCAGGAAAAACCGGGTGTCGAAACGGGGCGTGCCCACGGGCGGGTTGGTGGGCGTGATCCAGCGCGACCAGGGCTGCAAGGCGGCCGTGCACCAGCGCCAACCCAAGCGCCCCAAGGCGGTGGGCCAAGGGTGGCCGGATTGCAGGTCGGCGCGCAGGCGCGGCAAGGCGTTGGTGGCGGGGGCCACGCCGGGCGCACCGGCTTCTGCGGTGGCCGGCAGCGGCTCGGCCAGCAGCACGCCCGCCTCCTCGAAGGTTTCGCGCAAGGCGGCCACGAACAAACCCTGGGCCACAGGCGCAGCCGTCTGCGCCGCGGGTTCCCCAAGGCGCTGGCGCAAGGCATCGGGCGTGGCGTCCAGCCAGCCGGAATGGGCCTGGGTGTCGGCCGCGTCCAGCTTGCCGCCGGGGAACACGTACACCCCGCCCAACACGCCAGACGCCTGGTGCCGGCGCAGCAGCAGCACCTCCAGCCCGGCCGCGCCATCGCGCAGCAGCACCACCGAGGCGGCTGCGCGCAAAGCATCGGGATCAGTCGTGGGCACAGTCATGGGACGTGATTGTGTCAGCACGCTCAAGCGAAATGGTCAAAGCCGCCCAACGCGGCACCGGCCGGCACTGCCACAGGTTGGCCGCTGGACTGGCACAGGGCAACGGCGCAGCGCCCGTCCACTGGCCCCCGAACCTGGCCAATGCGCGTCACCGGTGTGTCAGCGGCCAACGCGGCGGCAGCCACCGCCTCGCGCGCGCTGGTGGGCGCCGTGAACACCAGTTCGTAGTCATCGCCACCGGCCAGCACACAGGTCCAGGCCAGGCCTGGTGGCAGTTGGCGCACGTCGTCCGACACAGCGGGCGAGGCCAGCAGACCGTCCACCTCCACCTCGGCCGCCACGCCAGAAGCGCGCAAGATGTGGCCCAGGTCGCCCAACAAACCGTCGCTGACGTCGGCACAGGCGTGGATGTGCCCACGCAAAGCCAGCCCCAGGGCGACCCGGGGCGTGGGCCGTTCCATGCGCGCCCGGGCCCGCTCAAACACGTCGGCCGGTGCCGACCAGCGGCCCCGGAACACCTCCAGCGCCAGCCGGGCATCGCCCAACTGACCGCTGACGTAAATGTCGTCGCCCACCTGGGCGGCCGAGCGGCGCGGCGCCTGCGCGGCCGGCACCTCGCCAAAAACCGTCAGGCACAGGTTCAACGGCCCCGCCGTGGTGTCGCCGCCCACCAGGGCGCAGCGGTGGGCATCGGCCAGGTCCAGCAGGCCGCTGGAAAAACCGGCGAGCCAAGCGTCGTCGGCGCGCGGCAGGGCCAGCGCCAGCGTAAAGGCCAAGGGGCGGGCCCCCATCGCGGCCAGGTCGCTCAGGTTCACCGCCAAGGCCTTGTGGCCCAGGGCGTGCGGGTCCACGGTGGAGAGGAAATGGCGCCCCTCCACCAACATGTCGGTGGACACGGCCAGCGTCATCCCCGGCGCCGGGGCCAACAGGGCGCAGTCGTCGCCATTGCCCAGCACCACGCCTTCGCGCGCCAGAGGGTGCTGGAAGTAGCGGGCGATCAGGTCGAACTCACCCACGCGGCACCTCGTCGGCGGGGGGAATATCAGCGCCCGCATCGGCCTCGGCGGCTTCCTTGTCGCTCACCGGCCACAAAAAGCTCCAGGGCGCGCGCCGCAAACGGTGGCGGATGGCGGCCTGGATGCGCTGGCGGTTCACCTCGCTCACGCCCTGGGCCTTGAGGGCAAGCCGGAACGCCAGGTAAAAACTCACCGCCAGGTTGATGGGCCCCACCAACGCGGTGGCCAGCACCGCCGCCCAGAACCCGCCCTCGGTGAACACCGACCAGCCCAGGGTCGCCACGGCCGCCATCATTTGCCCCATCACCAAAGTGACGTGGCGCACGTCGGACGCGATGCCAAAGAACCCGGCCACTGCGGGCACCACCCCCAACATCAGGCCGAGGGAGATGTTGGCCGTGAGACCCGAGATGTTCTGGCGCAACGCGTGGCCCCAGCGGCGTGCGCGGTCTGGCCCCAAGCGCCGGGTGAATGATGGGTGGTGCTCAATGGCAGTGTCCAGCTTGTGCAAGACGAACCAGTTCTCCACCCAGCCCGCCACGATGCTGCTGGCAAACAGCAGCACACCGGTGCCCGCCGCGAACAACAGGGTCGGGCCCAGCACGTGGTGCGCATCGATCACATATTGCGCCTTCTCGGGCGTCAGCATGGGCGCGCCCGTCCACCACCACAGCGCGGTGCTGATGAGCAAAACCATGGGCGCCACCACCAGCAGGTTGCCTGCGATCGCGGCGACTTGCGAGCGGAACAAGTGCGCCACCTCGTCCACAAAGCGCAGCACCGACTCGCGGCTGTGCAACTCCTTCAGGCGCGCCACCATGGCCGGCGCCGTCATGGCGGGCTGCTTGGTGGCCACGGTGAAGTGCAGTAGCTGGATCAACACGAACGCCGCCGCGTAGTTGAGGCCGGCGACCACACCGCCCCAAAACGCCGACAGGGCCAACCCGCCCAGCAAAAACTTGAACCAGGTGGTGAAGCCCAGCACCGCACCGCCACCGGCCGCTCGGGCCAACATGGCCCGGTATTCGGGCCAGGTGCGGGTGATGTAATGTTCGCCGGTTTCGGCGCTACGCTCGGCCACCCGAGCGGCGGTCAACTGGGTGCTGGTGGCCACCAGGGCGCGGATGCTGCGGCTCTCGCGCCCCACCTGCACCAAATGGGCCAGCAACTGGGCCGTGGCCTTCGCCCGCTGGGGCGACTGCAGCGCGTCCAGCAAAGCCTTGGCGCGCAACACCCGCTCGCGCAACTGCCGAACCCGGAACACCACGCCCACCGAAATGCCGTGCTCCTCTAGATGGGCGTACACGGTGTAAGCGGCGTGTCGGCACTCGTCCAGCAAGCGGCGCAGTTGCTGCGAACGCTCTTCAGCCTGAGCGCCTTCTACCCCGTCCACCTGCACCGCTTGGCGGTAAGCCTCCAGCGCCACCGGCAGCTCATGAAAAGTGCGCCCGGCCCGCGCCTGGGCGGACATGCGGACCCGCAACTCCGGCGAAAACCCGGCCGCGCTGATCTGCCCGACGCAAAACGCCAGCGCGTCCATCAAAGCCTGCTCGCCGTCGGTCTGCGGGGTCAGCCACAGCGCCAGCCGCTCCAGTTGCCGGGGCGACAGGGCGCGCAGCCAACGCGCATCCAACGGATCGGCAAACAGCAGGCCAAACAGCTCGGTGACGTCGGTGGTGACCGGCGAGGCCGGCAGCAGCTTGCGCCGCAAGCGGTGACCCAACTCGGTCAGGAACACCGGGCGGGAGGCGAACCCCACGTCGGCCAGCAGGGGCGCGAGGTCCACCTCACTTCGAAAGTGACCCCACCAGGCCCACCAGCGCTCGCGCCAGCCAGGGGTGGCTTCGGCGGCGGTCAGCAATTCGTCGAGCCGGCGCAGGGTGCCGGGCACATCGGGTTCGGGGCCGCGCAGCCAGCCAATCACGCCGATCAGCCATAGGTGGCGTTGCGGCAAGTCGGCCTCGGGGTCCAGGGCCAGCAACCAGGCTTCGGGGGTCGGAGGCAAATCGGTCATGGCGCCTTTCAGTGCACCGTGGGGGCGCCCGGCACCCCGGCCGCGCGCAGCACGAACGGCGGCACCGGCGCCTCGAAGCGGTGGCCGTCCACCGCCACGCAGAAATAGTGGCCGCTCATGATGCCCATGGGCGTGCGCAGCGGCACGCTGCTGGTGTAGCGGAAGGCCTCGCCCGGCTGCAGCAACGGTTGCTGGCCGACGGCACCCAGCCCATCCACCACCTGGGTGTTGCCCTGGGCGTCTTCAATATCCCAGTGGCGGGCGATCAACTGCGCAGCCACCTCGCCGCTGTTGTGCACGGTGATGGTGTAGGCAAAAACGTACAAACCTTCCTCGGGCGAGGACTGTTGGGGTTGGTACTCGGGCTCGGCATGGCAGGTGAACTGGTGTCGCGGCATGGGGCTATGTTAGCCGCCCCCACGCTTACCCTGAGTTGGAATGGGCTTACAGTTGGGCACAATCGGCCACTTATATTTGTTTCGCTCCGAACGCTTCAGCGCATGACCACCTACCGCATTGCCCCCTCCATCCTCTCGGCCGACTTTGCCCGCTTGGGCGAAGAGGTGAAAAACGTCATCACGGCCGGCGCAGACTGGATCCACTTCGACGTGATGGACAACCACTACGTCCCCAACCTGACCTTCGGGCCGATGATCTGCCAGGCGGTCAAGCCGCACGCGAGAATGCCGGACGGCACCCCGGTGCCGATCGACGTGCACCTGATGATCCAGCCGGTGGACGCGCTGGCCGGCGCCTTCATCGATGCCGGTGCCGACCTGGTCAGCTTCCACCCCGATGCCTCCGCCCACGTGCACCGCAGCGTTCAGGCCATCAAGGCCAAGGGCGCCAAGGCCGGCCTGACCTTCAACCCCGCGCAGCCGCTCGATGTGCTGGACTGGGTGATCGACGACCTCGACCTGATCCTGATCATGTCGGTCAACCCGGGCTTTGGTGGCCAGAGCTTCATCGACAGCGCCCTGCGCAAGATCGAGCAGGCCCGCAAGCGCATTGAAGCCTCGGGCAAGGACATCCGGCTGGAAGTGGACGGCGGCATCAAGGTGGACAACATCCGTCAAGTGGCCGACGCTGGTGCCGATACCTTTGTGGCCGGCAGCGCGATTTTTGGCAAACCCGACTACCGCGCTGTCACCGCCGGCTTGCGCGCGGCCTTGGGCTGATTGCCACCGGGGTCCGCCATGCCACCGCGCCACGCACTGTTTGCCGCCAGCCTGCTGGCGGCGGCACTGGTGGTGGCCTGTGGCGGCGGATCGGGTGGCGGTGGAGGCGGTGG
>CAZGDZ010000050.1:0-10100 GCA_964524855.1 uncultured Macromonas sp. | reverse complement strand
ACCCAGACGACATCAAGGTGATCCTGGAGCGCCTGGATTACCTGGATGTGCTGGAAGTAAAGATCGAGTTGCCAGACGCGCGTTGTCGTCTGCTTGCAGGCGCTCGAACACCTCTGTCAACTGCGTGTTGAGCCACGGGTAGAGTGGGTGAGGGTCTTTGCGGCGCCGGATCAACGCCAGTACATCGCCCGGGTCTGAACGCTGTAGGGGCCACCACACCACACCCGGTGTGCGCAGCAATGCGGTGGAAGCGGGTACCAGCGCGACGCCCAGGCCGGCGCTGACCAAGTCCAGCACTCCGTGTACGGTGCTGGCCTCATGGCGAATGTGCGGGCTGAAGCCTGCTTGTGAGCACAGGTGCATGCAACGGTCGAAATAGGCCGGTCCCCGGTGCCGGGTGAAGGCGATGAACGCGTCATCGGCAAATTGAGCCAACGCCGGTGGCCAATCGCTCTCATAGGACCGGTCGGCCGATACCGCCAGACAAAACGGATCGGGTGTGCAGGCGCTCACCATCAGCCTTGCGGGCACATGGCCCAGCCGCCCAATCCCGGCATCGATGGTGCCAGCCATCAACGCTTCCACCTGTTGGGAACTGATCATTTCCTGCAGCTCCAGGTGCCAGCGTGGGTGTTGTTGGCGCAGCAATCGCACCAGAGCAGGCAACACCGTGCTGCTGGCCGAAGGCACGTAGCCCAGTGTCAGGGTACCTTCTGGGCCTTCGGCAGCGTGTTGAACCAGATCGCGCAAACGACCCGCGCGGGCCAGCAAGGCCCGGGCTTCCACCAACAGGGCTTCGCCCGCTGTGGTCAAGCGCACGCCTTTGGGGTGGCGGGTGAACAGTGCTGCCCCCAGCGAAGATTCAAGTTGCCGGATCTGCAACGACAACGGCGGTTGAGCGATGTACAGCTTTTCGGCCGCCCGGCTCAGGCTGCCGGTTTCGGCCACGGCGACAAAGTAGCGAAGTTGACGCAGATCCATAGCTATACCTCCAAGGTATGGAAAACATACTCAATCAATTCTTGAAGTATCGGTGATCTGCTGCAAGAATTGATTCACTTTAACCAAGGAGACAACATGCACAAGCTTCTGACCCTGATCCTCGCCGCTGGCCTGGGCGCTTCGGCTTTGGCCCAAGACTGGCCCACCAAACCGGTTCGGGTGGTGGTGCCGGCACCGGCTGGCAGCTCGCTGGACATCATCGTCCGCACGCTGGGTGAAAAACTGAAAGACCGTTGGAAGCAGCCTGTGGTGGTGGAAAACCGCGCGGGCGCTGGTGGCATGTTGGGAATGGACGTGGTAGCGCGCGCAACCCCCGATGGTCATACCCTGGGGATTGGTTTCAACGGTCCGGTAGCGTTCGGTCCGTTCATGTACAAGCGCATGCCATACGACCCCGCCAAGGATTTGATGCCCATCGTGCTCACCACGTCCCAACCCAATGTGTTGGCGGTGCCGGCGGCACATCCGGCCAAATCTTTGGGCGAGTACGTGGCTTGGGCGAAGACCCAAGGCGACAAGGTCAACTACGCGTCGGTGGGTAATGGCAGTTCGTCCCACTTGACGATGGAGTTGTTCAAGAGTGTGGCCGGGTTCCAGGCCCTGCACGTTCCATTTGCGGGCTCGCCGCCTGCGGGTTTGTCGGTGGCGGCGGGTGAAACTCAGGCTTTGTTCACCGTGGCACCAGCGCTGCTGCCGTTGGTGGACGGTGGCCGGGTGCGGATGCTGGCCGTGACCAGCGACAAGCGCATCAACGAACTCAAGGACCTTCCAACCGTCGCTGAGTCGGGCTACCCTGGCTTTGAAGCCTTGGCTTGGAACGGTTTGTTCACCGCCACTGGCACTCCAGCCCCAGTGGTTGAACGCATCAACCGCGATGTGAACGACGCGCTGAAAGACGCGGCTGTCCGCGAGAGCTTTGCCAAACAGGGTTTGATCGTCGGCGGGGGCAGTGCGGCCGATTTCAAGCGCTTCATCGACAGTGAAAGCCAGAAATGGGGCGCCATCATCAAGAAAGTGGGCATCACCCTCGAATGAGGACGGATGTTCAGGAGCCCACCATGAAAGCCTTGCGCAAAATTCAGGCCGCTGCCGGCATGGCCTTGGTCGATGTACCCGTACCTGCCATACCCGATGCAGGGGAGGTGTTGGTGCGGGTGCGCATGGCCGGTATATGCGGCAGTGACCTGCATGTGGACGACTGGACCCGCAGTTACCACTTCATCGAGCCGCGCCTGCCGGTCACGCTGGGCCACGAGTTTGTGGGTGTGGTGGCCAGCGGGCCGCGCACTGGGGAACGGGTGGTGGTGCGGCCTTCGGTCACTTGCGGGCGGTGCCAAGCCTGTGTACAAGGTGAGTTTGACGCGTGCGAACACCGCGTGGGCATCGGTATGACGCGTGATGGCGCTTTTGCACCCTGGGTGCGGGTGCCCGAACGCAATTGTGTGCGTGTGCCCCACGGTTTGAGCGACGAAGTGGCCTCGCTGGTGGAGCCGTTTTCGATTGCGATGCAGGCTATGCGGCAGTCGGGGCCCCTGGCTGGCCGCCATGTGTTGGTCATGGGGCCTGGCACCATCGGGCAGGCGGTGGCTGTGTTGGCACGCCGTGCCGGAGCAAAGACTGTGGTGGTGAGCGGGTGCCAGGATGCGGTGCGTTTGCAGACCTTGCGGGAAATGGGGTTCGAGCATCTGGTCGATGTGGCCCAGCAACCGCTGGACAGCTGGCTGCAGACCCATCTGCCTGAGGTGGCTTTTGATGTGGTGATCGAGGCCACGGGCGTGCCTGAAACCATCCGGGACGCCCTGCCTTTGCTCCAGCGCAACGGCTGCGTGGTAGTCACTGGCATCCACGATCGGCCATTGAACCTGGACCTGACGCCTTTTGTGCGTCGGCAGTTGCAGCTGGTCGGTTCGTTCCGGCCACCAGAGGCCGACTGGGAACGTGTGCTGGCGCTGATGTTGGAGGTGGGTGACGACATCCGGCCCATGGTCAGCCACGTGCTGCCCTTGACCCAGGCGCAGGAAGGGTTTGCATTGGCGCGCCACAAGCAGGCGAACAAGGTGTTGCTGGTGCCGGAGGTGGGTGATGAAGGTTGACAGCTGTACTCCGGTGGTGCTGGCGTTGTGGAACGATGTGGACCCCGCACACGAAGCCGCGTACAACGACTGGCACGCGGGCGAACACGTGCCGGAGCGGTTGACAGTGCCCGGGATGAGGTGGGGGGCGCGTTACCACGCCTTGCGAACCTGCTCCACACGGCCCGCATACTTGACCCTGTACGGCCTGCGCGATGCCGCAGTGCTGGAGAGCGAACCCTATCAGCGCTTGTTGGCGCAGCCCACCCCCACCAGCCAGCGCATGCGTCCGTTGCTGCGTAACGTGGTGCGCGCGGTTTATGCGCTGGATGGTGATGCCACCCCCTGGATCGAACCGGTGCTGCACCTGTTTGACACCACAAACGTCGGCTCAGAGCCTGCTTGGCCGAGCAGCGCTGTGCAAGGGCGCCGCCTGCCTTCGGTGCAACCCTTGCCTTGGTTACAGGCCGGGCAGGGGGGCTACCAAGCGCCAGAGGCTGTGGTCTGGCTACCGGGTTTGGCCGTGTCCGCAGAATGGTCTGATCGGGGCGAAGCCTACCGGCAGCTCGATTTCATCGAACCCTTGGCTCACTGACCCATCACACCCAAGCGCAGCAACTGGGTTTCTCCCCGCAATCGCTGCTAGCCCGGTCAGGCTGACCGGGTTGTAACGGGCACCCTCTGTCTCTGCTTTGTGTGTCAGCCGTGTGAAAGCACGGGTTGCTGTTGGGGCGTGCCATCGTTGAACTAAATCCATCTAAAAGACTAAGATCGTCGTCAGGTTTTCCCTATTTATTAGGGTAAACCATGAACATCAAAATGTATTAAGAAAATTTAAAATACAAAACAGGTCGGGCCGTGTTGGTCTGATCCAAGCATTCATCATCCTTGGAGACCCCTGTGAAAAAGTTGCTCAAGTACGTTGCGAGTTCCGTGGTTGCGGTGGCGGCCATGGCCGTTGCCCCGCAGGGTTGGGCTCAGGCCGCTTACCCCAGCCAGCCTTTGAATTTCACCATTGCCTTCGGCCCCGGCGGCGGTAACGACCTGATGTCCCGGGTTGTGGTGGACATCCTGAACAAGTACAAACTCTACGGTGACCAGAACATCATCGTCACCAACCGCGCCGGTGGCAGTGGTGCTGTAGGTTACAGCCATGTCAAGCAGAAAACAGGCAGCGCTTACGACATCACGTCCACCAGCGGCAACTTCATTTCCACGCCCCTGGTGTCCAACACCGACTGGAAGTACAGCGATTTCACCCCGGTCGGCTTGCTGGCCAGCGACGCGATGTTCCTGGTGGTGCGCACCGATTCCGGCATCAAATCGGTGGCCGAATTTGTGGCCCGTTCCAAGCAGAAAAAACCCTTGATCGGCGGTACCGGTGCGGCCGGCCCGAGCCGTGTGGTGGCTGGCCTGTTCGCTGAAAAAGCAGGCATCGACTTCACCTACATGCCGGCACAAACCGGCGGGCAAATGGTGACTTCGCTGACTTCAGGCAGCGTGGACGCGATCGTGGCCAACCCGTCCGAGGTGGCTGGTCAGATCACGGCGGGCAACTTCCGTGCGCTGGGCTATTCCTCGCGCCAGCGTAGCTCGGTGTATGCCGATGTGCCTACGTTCATCGAACAAGGCGTGGATGTGGCGTTTGCGCTGCCGCGTGGCATTGTGCTGGCACCGGGCGTGTCGGCCGCTACCCAAAACTGGTGGATCGACACGATGAAGAAGGTGATTGAAACGCCGGAGTGGAAAGAGTACCTGAAGACCAACAGCCTGTCGGGCACGTACCTGTGGGGCAGTGACTTTGCCATGCAGCTCAAGGGCACCAACGACGCGTTTGAACGCATCCTCAAGCAGATTGGCGCGGTGAAGTAAGGACCATGCAAAGCGTTTTTTCCTTGACGCTCCTGGTGCTGTCAGCCCTCTACACCTGGATGGGCTACAGCACCTTGGACATCATGTCGGGCGGCATGCCCGGGCCGGGTTACTTTCCCTTGCTCACGGGCCTGGGGTTGGTGGTACTGACCTTCTGGACGCTGTTGAAAGACGTGCGCCGCCGGCGCCGTCTGGCCAGCGTGGAACAGGCCCAAGAGCACCAGACCCGCCCACGCGATGTGGCGTTGCTGGTGGTCCTGTTTGGCGCCTACATTTTCATGCTGCCCTACCTGGGCATGTTGCTGAGCACTGGGGTGTTCATGTTCCTGGTGCTGCAGGGCATCAATGGTTCTGCCTGGGGCAAGAACCTGGTCTATGCGGTGCTGGCCCCAGGCGGGGTGTACCTGCTGTTTGAAGTGTTCCTCAAAACCGGCCTGCCCACGGGCATCCTCTGGGCCTGAAGGCCATTGCCATGACTGAACTGTTCTCCAACCTCATGATGGGGCTGTCCGTGGCCCTGTCGCCGACCAACCTGGGCTTGCTGATGATCGGCTCGTTCGTGGGCATGATCGTGGGCATTCTGCCCGGCTTCGGGCCGGCCGCGGGGATTGCGCTGCTGTTGCCCATCACTTTCGGCATGGAGCCCACCGGCGCCATCATCATGCTGGCCGGAATCTACTATGGCTCCATGTACGGCGGCACCATCACCTCCATCCTGATCAACACACCCGGCGAAGCGGCCACGGTGGCCTCGGCTCTGGACGGTTACCCGCTGGCCCGCAACGGGCGCGCGGGTCCGGCCCTGGTGATGCAGGCGGTGGCGTCGTTTGTAGGCGGCACCGTGGGCGTGGTGTTGATTTGTGCGCTGGCCCCGTCGTTGGCGACGGCGGCGGCATCGTTCGGCCCGTCGGAGTATTTTCTCGTCATCCTCTTTGGTTTGTTGCTGCTCACCGCCATGATGGGCGAGGACAAGATCAAGGGCATGATTTCCGCGCTGCTGGGTTTTGCGGTAGCCACCGTCGGGGTGGACGTGATCAGTGGCGCACAGCGCTACACCTTCGGCTCGCCCGAGCTGATCGGCGGCATCGATTTTGTGCCGGTGGCCATCGGCCTGTTTGGTGTGGGCGAACTGTTGCACAGCCTGTACGAGGGCTTGCACCGCAAGCAACCGGAGAAAATCTCGGTCAGTTTCCGTTCGCGCGATTTCTGGCCAACGGCGAAAGACTACCTGGAATCCAAGTTCACCATGGTGCGCGGCTCCATCATCGGCTTCATTGCCGGTGTGCTGCCGGGTTCCGGCGCCACCATCGGCTCCATCGTGGCGTATTCGGTGGAAAAGAAGATTTCAAAGCACCCGGAGCGGTTTGGCAAGGGGGAAATGCGCGGCCTGGTGGCCCCGGAAACGGCCAACAACGCGGCGTCGTCTGGTGCCATGGTGCCACTGCTGTCACTGGGCATTCCGGGTTCAGGGTCTACCGCCATTCTGCTGGGCGCGTTGATGATGTGGGGCCTGCAACCGGGCCCGCTGCTCATGACGCAGCAGCCCGAGTTCGCCTGGGGCCTGATCGGCAGCATGTACCTCGGCAACATCGTGCTGCTGGCGGTCAACATCGTCGGCATTCCGCTGTTCCTGCGCTTTCTGGACATTCCCTACCGCTACATCGTGCCGATTGTGGTGGTGCTGAGCGTGGTGGGTACCTTTGCGTTGCACGCCAGCATGCTGGAGCTGTGGATCGTGCTGGGCATGGGGTTGCTGGGCTTTGCCATGAAGCTGTATGGCTACTCACCGGCAGCGCTGGTGCTGGCGCTGGTGTTGGGCAAGATGGCCGAGAATGCATTGCTTCAGTCCCTGATCATTTCGGATGGGAACCTCATGGTCTTTTTGAACCGGCCGATTTCGCTGGTTCTGTCGTTGGCCATGTTGGCGGTGCTGCTGGTGCCGTTGAGCCTGCGTTTGTTGCGCCGCCGCCAGCACCTAAACGCCGAGTTGGCGGTCGAGGACTGAGGTTGACGCCAGCGCCCCGTTCCTTGCGCGACCTGTTCTGGTCCTTCAGCGTGCTGTCGCTGCAGGGGTTTGGTGGCGTCATGGCCATTGCTCAGCGCGAACTCGTGGAACGCAAGCGCTGGTTGAGCCGCGAACAGTTCCTGGCCGACTGGGCGGTGGCGCATGTGCTGCCCGGCCCCAACATCGTCAACTTGGCGGTGGTGTTTGGGGACCGCCACTTCGGCGTGCGCGGTGGGGCGGCTTCGGTGGCTGGCCTGCTGGCACTGCCACTGGCCTTGGTGTTGTTGCTGGCCTGGGTGTTTGCGGCCGTGGGCTCCCACCCGGCCGTGGCGGGCGCGCTCAAGGGCGTGGGTGTGGTGGTGGCGGCGTTGATCGCGTCCACCGCCGTCAAGCTGTTGCCCGCGCTGGCGCAACACCCGGCCGGTAAGGGGTTTTGCGCCTTGACCGGTGGCGTGACGCTGGTTGCAATCGTTTACGCCCGTTGGCCTTTGCCGTGGGTGCTGTTGGGGGTGGGCGGCCTGGCCGTGGCCTGGACCGCCTTGGTCTTACGCCGGGGGCCGCGTCCGTGAGCCTGTTCGAAGTGCTGGGCCTGCTGGGTCATTTTGCGATGCTGTCGCTGATGGCCGTGGGCGGCGGCATGGCGGTGGTGCCCGACATGCACCGCTTTCTGGTCAGCGAAACCGCGTGGCTGAACGACCAGCAGTTCCGCGCTTCGGTGGCCCTGGCCCAGGCTGCACCGGGGCCCAACATCCTGTTCGTGGCCCTGATGGGCTGGCAGGTGGCGCTCAACGTCCAGCAGCCGTTGTGGGCGCCCTGGCTGGCCACGTTCTGCCTGTTGGCCATGGTGTCACCCAGTGCCACCCTGGCCCTGGTGGCCAGCCGCTGGGCTCAGCGCCACCACGGCCACCTGCTGGTGCGGGCCTTTCACCAGGGCATGGCCCCGGTGGTGATGGCGCTGCTGTTGTCGTCGGCGTGGTTCTTATTCCCGCTGGCCAACCATGCCCTGGGCCGCTGGGTGGGCGGGGCGTTGTGGGTGGCGGCTTTCCTGCTGTTCTGGCGCACCAAGGTGCACCTGGGCTGGGTGTTGCTGGCCGGGTCCGTGCTGGGGGCCCTGGGCTGGTTGTGATCTGGGGTCGAGTTAATTGCATTTTAATATGAATAAGTGCAAAATAGGTGGCATGAACACCGCTACAGATTTCGCGCCTGCGGCGCTGGACCTTCAGGGTCGTCCCTACCGCTATGTGAACCTGCCGCAAGTCGCCCCAACCCACTGGGCGGCGCTGCCCTACGTGTTGCGCCTGCTGCTGGAAAACGTGGTGCGCCACGCCTCGGGGGAGGAGCGCGACCGTTACGTGCAGGCGCTGCTGGACTGGCTGCCCCAAGGCCGCAGCGAGCAGGAAATCCCTTTCCAGCCTGGCCGCGTGTTGATGCACGACACCACCAGCACGCCCGCACTGGTGGACATTGCGGGCATGCGCGACGCCCTCGCCGAAGCGGGTGCGGACCCGTCGGTGCTGAACCCGGTGTTGCCGGTGGACGTGTCGGTGGACCATTCGCTGGCGGTGGAGGTGTACGGTCGCAACGACGCGATCGACCTGAACCTGCGCCACGAAATCCGCCGCAACCGCGAGCGTTACCGCTTTTTGCGCTGGGCATCGAAGGTGCTGACAGGGGTGCGCATCCACCCGCCGGGCACCGGCATCATGCACACCATCAACCTGGAGCAGCTCGCCAAGGTGACGGTGGTGGAGCAGCGCGACGGGGAAGACTGGCTGGTGCCCGACGTGATGCTGGGCACCGACAGCCACACCACCATGATCAACGGCATTGGCGTGCTGGGCTGGGGCGTGGGCGGGCTGGAGGCGCAGACCGTGATGTTCGGCATGCCGACCATGTTGCGCATTCCCGATGTGGTGGGCGTGAAGCTGGTGGGGCGGCTGCAGGCGCCCGCACAGGCTACGGATCTGGCCCTGACCGTGACCCAGCGCCTGCGCCAACTGGACGTGACTGGCGAGTTTGTGGAGTTTTTCGGGCCCGGCGTGTCCACCCTGACCGCTGGCGACCGCGCGGTGGTGGCCAACATGGCGCCCGAGTACGGCGCCACCACTGGCTTCTTCCCGGTGGACGAAGCCACGCTGGACTACCTGCGCGCCACTGGCCGCCCTGCTGAGCTGTTGGAACGGGTGCGGGCGCACCACCGGGCGGCGGGCCTGTGGTTCGACCCGCAGGCGCAGCCCACCTACACCCAGACGCTGGAAATCGACCTGAGCACCATCGGCGTGCACGTGGCCGGCCCGACCCGGCCGCAAGACCTGCTGGAACTGGCCGATGCCCCGCAGGCGCTGGACGCCGTGGGTTTTGTGCCCAAGGCCGCTTCGGCCGACATGCCCAAGCACCCGGTGGGGATTGCCGCTATATCCAGTTGCACCAACACCAGCGACCCGCGCCTGCTGGTGGCCGCCGGCCTGCTGGCGCGCAAGGCCCGCATCCTGGGGCTGCAAGTGCCGCACTGGGTCAAAACGTCGCTGGCGCCCGGCTCGCCGGCCGCCGCGTCGTACCTGGAGCGGGCCGGCCTGCTGGACGACTTGGGCGCCTTGGGGTTCCAGATCGTCGGCTACGGTTGCAGCACCTGCATCGGCAACCCTGGGCCGCTGACCGAATCGATCCGCGTGGCGCAAGAGCGAGGTGAGGTCAAGGCCCTGGCCATCGTGTCGGGCAACCGCAACTTCCCCGGCCGGGTGCACCCGGACATTGAGCTGAGCTTCATCATGTCGCCGTTGCTGGTGGTGGCCTACGCCCTGGCGGGCGATGCCCAGCGCAACCTGCGCGACCAGCCGCTGCAACGCAACGCCCAGGGCCAGCCGGTGTACCTGGCCGACATCTGGCCGCAGGCCGACGAGATCGACGCCTTGCTGCGCCAGTCGCAACGGCCGACCGACTACGCCCGCGACTTTGCCGTGGCCACCCGCAACCCGTTGTGGCACGAAATCGACGCGCCCGATACCCCACTGTTCCCATGGAACGAGGCGTCCACCGCCTTGCGCCGACCACCCTTTGCTTCCATCACCGAAGGCTCACAACTGGGCACCTACGCCGCGCACCCGCTGCTGGTGCTCGGCGACGATGTGACCACCGACCACATTTCCCCG
>CAZGDZ010000049.1:0-10100 GCA_964524855.1 uncultured Macromonas sp. | reverse complement strand
GGCTCAACACCCAGACCAAACCCAGCCCCGGGTTGGCCACCAGCACCCGGCCTTTGGCGTCCACGGCCAGGCCGTCCGGGCCACTCGGGCCATAGGACGTGAAAAAGGCGCTGACCTTGGACACGCTCCCGTCCTCCAACAGCGGCACTCGCCAGACCTGATTGCCCCGCGTCACACCCAGGTAAAGCACCTTCTCGTCGGGCGACAACGCCACCCCGTTCGGGCTGGGCACGTTGGTCAGCAAGGCGTCCAGCATGCCGTTGGGGCGCAGGCGGTACAGGCGCCCGGTCGGGTCGTGCAAACCGGTTTGGCCCTGGTCGGTGAAGTACAGGTTGCCTTGCCGGTCAAACACGAGGTCGTTCACGCCCTTGAAGCGTTCGCTGTTGCGCCGCTCTAGGTAGGGGCGCACCGCCCCGCTCGCAATATCGCAGACCATCAGGCCATTGCGGTAGTCGGTAATCAGCAACTCCCGCTCGTTCAGGAACTTCATGCCGTTGGGCTCGCCGTTCCACTCGGCCACTAAGTCCCAATGGCCTTGCGGGTCGATGCGGAAAATCCGGCCGAACGGAATGTCGGTGACGTAGAGGTTGCCTGCCCGGTCGAACACCGGGCCTTCGAGGAACGAGTCCGTCGGCAAGCCCCCTCGGTTGGCGTCGGCCCAGGCCGACCGCACACCGGTGCGGCGATGATGCTCGGGCATCCGGGTAAACACCTCGGTGTCCCGCACTTCGGGGGGCTTGAGAAAGAACATGCTTACTCCTTCTTGATGCCAGCAGCTTTCACGGTGGCCGCCCAGCGGCTGCTTTCTGCCGCCAGGAACTTGCGAGACTCGTCAGGGTTGGACGCCACGATGCGAGACCCCAACGCATCGAACTTTTCCTTCACCTCGGGCATGGCGAGCACATCTTTCACAGCCACCTGCATGCGAGCGACGATGTCGGAGGGCGTACCGCGGGGGGCGAACATGCCATTCCATTCATGCACTTCGTAAGGTTTGCCAATCACTTCGGCGATGGTGGGCACATTGGGGTGCAATGGATTGCGCTGCGCCGATGTGATGGCCAGGGGACGGAGCATACCGCTCTGCACATGCCCGCCAATCGCGGGGAGGTTGGCAAAGCCCATGTCGGTTTCGCCCGCCAGGTTGGCGGTAATGGCCATGCCACCACTTCGGTACGGCACGTGCAACAGACTGATGCCCACGGCCTGGTTGAACAATTCGGCACCCATGTACTGCACCGTGCCCTGCCCACCCGAGCCAAAGGTGAGTTTGCCTGGCGCCGCCTTGGCAGCCTTGATCAAGTCTTGCAACGTCTGGTGCGGCGACTGCTTGGGCACCGCCAACATCATCGGCGTCACGCCCACCATGGTCACCGGCAGCAAATCGTTTTCGGGGTCGAAGGGCAGCTTTTGCAGATGGGGGTTGATCGCCAGTGGGGTAGCATCGTACAAGAAGGTATAGCCGTCTGGTGCGGCTTGCGCGACGAACTGCTGACCTATGACGCCGCTGGCGCCGGCACGGTTCATGACCACGGCCGACGTACCCAGCTTGGGCCCCAGATGCTGGGAAATCAAACGAGCGAGCGCATCGGCGGTGCCGCCCGGTGCGTAAGGCACCACGATGTTGATCACGCGCCCCTCGGGCCATTTCGACTGGGCTTGCGCCCAGGGCGCCATGGCGGCCACGGCCAAACCACTGGCAGCCAGCATTGCATGGAAAGTTCTGCGTTTCATGATGTCATCCTCTTTTGGGTGGGTGAAAGAAAGGGGTTAAACAGTGGCGATGGGGGTGACCGGCGACCCCACAGCACCGGGCAGCCGCAAGGGAGGAGCCGTCAACAAAAAACGGCTGCGGCCATGGCGTCGGAGCCAGCCCGCGAGTTCGGTCAGGTACCACAACTCGCCCAGGTGAATGCCGTTCTTGAACAGGCAGTGCTCGTGCAGCGGCAGGCGCGGACGGCGCAGACCGGTGTGCCCGGTCAACTTCGGCACCACCAGTTCCACGGCGGGGTTGTCGGCCACCAGACAGGCCAGCTTCACATCGACGATCCAGTTCAGCAGGCGACTGTCCCAGCCATCCAGGCCGGAACCCGTTTCGTGCAAACGGGCCAGGTCGGGCTGGCGGTTCATGGCCAGCAAGGTGTCGGCAAAGCCGGTGTGCACGCACACCATGTCGCCAGGCTCCACCTGAATTTGGTCGGCGTCCAGAATTCGCATCAGGGCGTCGTACCCCACGGCTTGGCGCTGACGCCCCAGGTGATGCTCCAGGTCGATCATCACGGCCCGCCCCTGTACGCCATGTTCGGCCAGCCGCTCGATGCCCAACGCGGCGGCCTGAGGGCCGGGGTAGCGGGCTGGGCCGGCCTCGGGGCCAGCGTCTTCGGGCGCGGCGGTGATGTCCTCGCCACCGCGAAAACCGTTGTAGAACACCATCTCCGCGATGCCGTCGCCATCGGCGTCAAAGCGGCTGCCCACATGCGACAGACCATCCCACTGGGTGGAGTACTGCAGGCTCATCAAAACGACGTCGTCGTTGACCACGTCGGTGAGATCGGGGTCTTCGTCCTGGTAGGACCAGCAAAAGCCCTGTTGACCAGCACTTTTTCCGTCGCGAATGACGGCATAGCGGCGCGGCGGAATGCGCCGGGGGTTCATGCTTTGGCCGCCCGGCACGTCCAGCGGCAAGCTCAGGCAAAAGGTGCGGCCTTCGCGCACCTCGGCCAAACCCTGCAACACCTTGGCGGGTGTGACCAGGTTCATGCGGCCGCGCTGGTCGTCAGGGCCAAACTCCCCCCAGGCACTGCCAGGGGGTTGTTGCTTCCAGCGCGGCTGGCTCATGCGGCCACCAGCCCTTGGGTGGCCAACACGCCCAACGCGTTCTTCACCGAGCCGACGCCCATCTTCACGTAGGCATCGGCGGTGACACCACCGATGTGCGGGCTCAGCGTGAAACGCGGCTCGCCGTGGAAGGGGTGCGGCGCGGTCATGGGTTCGACGGCAAAGCTGTCCAGCCCCACGCTGGCGACCTGGCCGCTGCGCACAGCATCCAGCAGGGCCGGCTCGTCGATCAGACCGCCGCGCGCGGTGTTCACCACCATCACCCCGCGCTTGCATTGCGCCAGGGTCTGCGCGTTGATCAACTTGGCGTTGTCCTTGGTCAACGGGCAGTGCAGGGAAATGGCATCCGACTCGCGCCAGATGGCATCCAGTTCGACCCGCTGCACATAGGCTGGCAGGTTTTGCGCGTAGGGGTCAAACCCGAGGACGCGCATGCCCATGGCATCGGCCATACGGGCAAAACGCAAGCCGATGGCGCCCAGGCCGATCAAGCCCACGGTCCGCCCCTCCAGCTCCACGCTCTTGTGGGTGGCCTTGTCCCAATGGCCGCCGTGCATGCGCTCGTTCAGGTGAACGACCGACTTGGCGCAGGCCAGCAGCAACGCCATGGCCTGCTCCGCCACGGCCGCCGCGTTGGCGCCCACAGCCGCCACCACCTGGATGCCACGCAGGGCTGCAGCGTCTTTGTCGATGGTGTCGGTTCCGCTGCCGTGCTTGGATATCACTTTCAGGCTCGGCGCGGCGTCCATGGCGGCAGCGCCGACCTTGCCATAACGCACGATGATGGCCACCGGATCGTGATGCTGGCACAGCGCCACGATGTCATCGTCGGTGGGGGTTTTTCCCGCAAAAATGACTTCAAAGTCACCCAGCAGGGCCAAGGCCTGGGGCGCCAGATCGGCCGCCGTGACCAAAAACACAGGCTTGCTCACAGGGTTTCTCCTTCACCGATCACGCCAGCGGCGCGCAGCGCACCGTCCAGCCACTTGGGGCGCAGGGCCTTGCGGCTGCGGATGTCGGCAATGCGCTGGGTCTCGGCGGCCACTTTCTCTTCGGCCAGCGGTAACAGCGATGCGGCCTTGGCACGCTCAATCACGGTCACGCCATCGGCGTCGCCTACCACCAAATCACCGGGGTTGACGGTGACGCCGCCCACCGACACAGGGTGGTTAACCCGGCCCGGAACGTACTTGGTGGGGCCGTTGGGGTTGAGCCCGGCCGCGTACATCGGGAAGCCGAGTTCGCGGATGGCCTCGCTGTCGCGCACCGCACCGTCGATCACCACGGCGGTCACACCCAGCGCCACGCACTGTTGGCACATGATCTCGCCCATCAGGGCACTGGTCAGGTCCCCTTTGCCGTCCACGACGATCACATCACCCGGCTGGGCCAGGGCCATGGCCGCGTGGATCATCAGGTTGTCACCAGGCCGCAACTCGACCGTCAGGGCCGGGCCGGCAAAGCGCATGCTGGGTGCCAGCGGGGCAATGCGCCCGCTGAGCGCACCCCGGCGGCCAGCCACATCGGCCAGAATGGACGAGGGGTATTGGGCGGCTTGCGCAACCACTGCCGCATCCACGCGGTCAATGTCACGGATCACGTCGGGCAATGCAGCAGCTTGACTCATGCGAATCTCCAAGATTTGATGTAAGGGATATGTGCCGACCTTCCCAACGAAGGCCGGCAGGAATGGCTCAGTCCAGTCGGGCGCCAGACTCAGTGACGACCTTGCCCCAGCGGGGGATTTCTTCCTTGATCAGCGCAGCAAACTTCTCGGGCGTGCTGCCCTCGGGCTCGGCCCCTTCGTTGCTGAGCTTTTTGCGCAGCTCGGGGTTTTGCAGCGCCTTGTTGAACTCGGCGTTCAGCTTGGCCACAATGTCTTTGGGCGTCCCGGCCGGGGCCAGCAAACCAAACCATGTCACGACGTTGATGTCCTTGTAACCCAGCTCGGCCAGCGTAGGCACGTCCGGCAGATCAGCAACACGCTTGGCCGACGTGATGGCCAAGGGGCGAAGCTTCTCGCTCTTGATGTGACCCAACAAGGTCGGAACGGACGACATGTACAGCTCGACACGGTTACCGATCACATCCGTCGCTGCCTGTGCAGCACCCCGGTAAGGCACGTGCTGGAACTTCACACCCGCCGCCTTTTGCAGCAGCTCACCCGAGAGGTGGGCCACGGTACCGTTGCCAGACGACGCAAAGTTCACCGAACCAGGACGAGACTTGGCGTCCTTGATGACATCCGCCACGTTCTTGTACGGCGTTCCAGTGCCCGTGACCATCAGCAGCGGCGCGTTGGCCAGCAAGGTGATGGGCGCCAGGTCCTTTTGCGGGTCGTAGGGCAGTTTGGCGTACAGGCTGGGGTTGATCGCCAGGTTGCTGGTCTGACCAATCACCAGGGAGTAGCCGTCAGGAGCGGCCTTGGCCACGTTGTCCACGCCCAGATTACCGCCAGCGCCCGGCTTGTTGTCGATCACAAAATTCCACCCCGTGGCCAAAGACACCTGGTGGCTGATTTCACGGGCAATCGTGTCGGTGCCGCCGCCCGGCGGGAACGGGACCACCAAGCGGATGGGCTTGTTGGGCCAGGCTTGCGCGAAGGCGGTGGAAGTGAGGGTGGCGGCCATCAAGGCCATGGCCAGTCGGCGGATCGTTTGCATGCTTGTCTCCAGTTGAAATGTCGCAGGCCTTCAGTATTGAGCGCAATTCGTATAAAGTCCATTTGATAAATTTTTAAAAATCATAAATTTGAGTTTTGCAATGGACCTTCGTGACCTTCGCTATTTCGAAACCATCGCACGGCTGGAGCACTTGGGCCAGGCCGCCGCCAAGTTACACCGCACACAGCCTGCGTTGACCAGCAGCATCAGGCGCCTGGAAGAAGAATGTGGCGCGCCGCTGTTTGAGCGAGCCGGACGGGGCATACGGCTGACCGCAGCCGGCAAAGTTTTGCAGAAGTGGGCCCAACGATTGCGCTTCGACGTGGAAGACGCGAAACGGGAAATGGCCGCTTTGGGGCAGGGGCTGGCCGGACATGTGCGTATCGGCATTGCGCCCACCCCTGCCCAGTTGCTGCTGCCTGCGGTGGCCAAGCAACTGCTGACCGAGGCCCCTGCGGTGACCCTGAGCACGGTGGTGGGCCTGGTGGACAAGATGAAACCCATGCTGGAAACCGGCGAGATCGATCTGATGATCGGCACTCAAGCGCCCTTGGACAAAGAATTTGAGTCCCAGGTGCTGATGGAAGACCCCATCGTGGTTGCCACCAGCGCCACCCACGAACTGTTCAGCAGCAAGCCCACCCTGGAAGACCTGACCCGCTACCGCTGGGCTTTGCAGCCACCGGGAGCGCCGACGCGGGATTGGTTGGACCACACGTTCGATGCACACCACCTGCCCAGGCCGCAAGTGCAGGTGGAGGCTTCGATGCTGATCATCCTGCCCAACCTGATTGCCCAGACCGGGCTGTTGAGCTTCATTTCACGCCACCACCTGACGGGCGACTTTGTGCGACTGGGGCTGAAGGAAGTTCCAGTCGCCGACGCGGTGATGCACCGCCGGCTGGTGCTGACCTATCGAGCCAATCATGCGTTGTCACCAGCGGCCGCGCGCGTGGTGGAGCTGTTCGCGCAGCACAGTCAGTGAGTGACTACCGCCTCATCATCGGACCAACCGTAGAGTCGCTGGGGATTGCGGCACAAAATCTGCGCTCGCGTGTCTTCATCCGGCGTCCAGCGGCAGAATGAAGACATCAGGTGCTCTGCCTGAGGCAAAGGGCCACGAGTGCGGGTAAAAGGCCAGTCCGAACCCCACAGGAGTTGGTGGGCATTGGCTTGCAACAGTTGGGCATGCAGCGGGTACAGATTGTCAAAATTCGGGGCATCCGCCGAAAGGTTTGCCAGCCCAGACAACTTGACCCAAAACCAACCTTCTGCCAGCCAGCGGGACATGATTTGCATTCCCTCGTGTGCCACTCCCTGCTCCACGGGCACCCGCCCCATGTGGTCCAACACCACGGGCAACAACGACGATCGCAGCAAGGGCTCGAGATCCGCCAACGCGCGGCAGTCCGTCAACAAATTGAGGTGCATACCGCGGGCCCGCAATCTCGGGGCCAGGCGATCCAATGCAGCGACATGCACCAAGCCGCTGGCAGGGTCGATGCCCTCGCCTCGAGAATACGCCATGCGCACCCCGCGCACACCCGCTGCGGCCAGATGGTCGAGCTCGGTTTCGCCAACGTCAGCATCCACCGCCGCGATCCCCACCAGGGCGCCGGCGGCCAACACCAAGGTGTCAACCAGCAAGCGGTTGTCTGTGCCATAGATGCTGGGCTGAACCAGCACACCCCGGCCCACTCCCAGAGAATGCATGATGGCCCGCCAGTCGCTCAACGCAGCCTGGGCAGGCGTGTAACTGCGCGTGGCCAACATGGGGTAGCGATCGAGCGGCCCAATCACGTGGAAATGGCAATCTACCGCCCCTTGCATGCTCAATCCAAAGTGATGTTGGCTTCGCGAACAATCCGTGCGGTACGAGCGATCTCGGTCTTGATGAAGTCGGCGTACTGAGCAGGCGTTCCCGGCACAGGCTCTGACCCCAAACGCAGAAATTGCTCACGGGTCGCTGGCCGTTGCAATACCGCTTGCAATGCGGTCGAGTAACGGCGAACGAGTTCGGCTGGAGCTGCACCAGGCAACACCAGGCCCAATGTGGTGCTGGCATCAAACCCCGCAACACCGGACTCCGCCAAAGTGGGCACGTCAGCCAGCAGGGGAGAACGCCTGCTGGTCGTCACGGCCAAGGGCTTGACCTTGCCCGACTGAATCAGTGGCAGTATCGAAGACAACTGGTCAATGTGCATGTCCACATGGCCGCCCGCCAAGTCGGTGTTCGCCGGGGCGCTGCCTCGGTAAGGCACGTGCACCAGCTTGGTTTTGGTGGCGTCTTGGAACAGTTCACCCACAATGTGATTGCCACTGCCATTGCCTGCCGACGCCATGGTCAGCTTGCCGGGCCGGGCTTGAGCTTGCCGGACCAGTTCCTGAACGTTGGCCACTTGCATCGAGGGCCCCACCGCCAACACCATTGGCACGCTGGCAATCAGCCCCACCGGGGTAAAGTCCTTCACCGAATCGTAGGGCAACTTGGGGTACAGCGATGGCGCCGCCAAGTGGTTGATCGGCGAGGCAATCCCGATGGTCAGACCGTCGGGCGAGGACTTGGCCACGGCGTCCAGGCCCACGGTGCCGCTGGCACCAGCCCGGTTTTCCACAATGATGGTCTGCCCCAACTCTTTCGACAATTCGGGCGCCAGCAAGCGAGCCGTCACGTCCACGTTGCCACCTGGCGGAAAGGGGACGATCAGCTTGATCGGGCGCCCACCACCCGACTGGGCATGGGCGAACAAGGGGCTGCACATGAGGGCAGTCAGCAAAGCACGGCGGTTGATGGCATTCATTTCGATCTCCAGAACTTTATTCGGCCTTCAGGTTCAACTGCTGCGCCAGCTTGGCATTTTTGACAATTTCTGCCGAGATTTGCTTGGCAAAGGCATCGCCGCACACGGTGTGGGCCTCCAAGCCTGCAGCCTCCAGGCGCTCGCGGTTTTCCTGCGTGCCGGCAAAGGCTTGGGCCTCACGCTCCAAAGCACGGTAGGCCGCGTTGTCGATGCCGGCTGGTGCCAGCAAGCCGTACCATGTGTCCACCACAAACCCTTTCAGCCCCGCCTCTTCAAAGGTAGGTACCTGCGGCAACAGCCGTGAACGTTGCCTGGAGGCCACGGCCAAAGGTGTCAGCTTTCCAGCTTGAATGTGCGGCAACACCGAGCCCACAGTCGCAAAGTACACATCCACTTGACCGCCCATCAGATCGGTCACGGCAGGTGCCGCACCGCGGTAGGGAATGTGCAACAGGTTGGTGCCGGTCAGGCTCTTGAACGACTCGGTGGCGAGGTGTGGCGAGCTGCCCTGCCCAGGCGAAGCAAAAGTCAAACCCTGGCTGGACGACTTGGCTTTGTCCATGAACTCCGCCAAGGTCTTGATCGGCAGTGAGGGCCCCACCACCAGAACCGTCGCGCTGGCGGCCAATGTGCACACCGGTTTGAAAGACTTGGCCGCGTCCGATTTCATTCGGTCCGCGTACAAGGCGGGCAACATTGTGTGGTTGGTGGCTGCTGCCAACAAGGTCAGGCCGTCAGGGCGCGAAGCAGCAACCGCTTCGGTCGCCAACAAGGCGTTGGCTCCGGCCTTGTTCTCCACAATGAAGGGCTGCTTCAATGCTTTGGCGGCGTGGTCCGCAAAGGCCCTGGCAACCAGATCCGACGGGCCACCGGCGGCAAATCCAACCACCAGCTTGACAGGACGATCGGGGTAGGGAGTGGTGGTTTGGGCCTGCGCGGACAGCGACAGTGCAAAGACAAGGCTGCCCCAAAAAATAGGCTTCTTCAATCTGCGTCTCCTGCTGTGAATGGATGCACGAGATACAGACGAAAATCTCCGCCCAACCCCGTGGGAGACGAGTATCAAAGAGGGAGATGCCCCTCGTCTAATCGATTATTTATTGAAAAATATAAATTCCGCTTTTGGACTCAGCAATGCGATGCTGGCGTGACAACGCAACTCAAATCCCCGATGGCATCAGTCCTGCTCCTCAATCGCCGGCCAGTCCATGTCCTGCGTCACCGGCGCAGATTCCAGCTCCTGCCCCAAGGTGCGGTTCATCTGGGCGAACAGTTGCAGCTTGCGGGTCAGGTCACGCACATGGTTGACCATGCGACGGGAAATGGCCAGCAACAGGCTCACGCCCGCGTGCGGATGCTCCGCCAGCAGGCGGTGAAAATCAGCCCGAGACAAGGTGGCCGCCACAATGTCGGTGGTGGCAACGCAATTGGCCGAACGCGGCCCGCCATCCAGCAGACTCAACTCGCCGATCAGACTGCCCGCGCCCATCACGCGGACCACCATTTCCGACTCGCCTTCTTGAAGCGCGTTGTTCTCGACCGACAGCTCCCCATCCAACACCAGCCACAACTGGTCCAGCCCGTCGGTTTGTCCCTCCCGGACGATGTGCTCCCCAGCCGCCACCCAATGCAAATGCATGTAGGCGGCGACCCCCATCGCATCCGCTGGACTCAGGGTGTCTGGGCCAGCAGCGGCCATCAGCCAGCGCGCGGCTTGCTGGGCCAGTTCGGGATCGAGCGTTTCGAGTTGAACCGTCATGATGACTCCACGCCACCGCCCTGGCAGCGTGCAACGCAT
>CAZGDZ010000048.1:0-10131 GCA_964524855.1 uncultured Macromonas sp. | reverse complement strand
TTCCGGCACCAATAAAATCAAACACTTAGGCCAACTCGCAAGGGTTGGCCTTTTTGTTGGGCTAGCACCGGGCTAGCGGCTCGACAAACCAGCAGTCCGAAGCCAAGCGAACCGGGGCACCGATCAAGTCATCTGACACCGGGCCAACGGCATGATCGACCAGAGGACGGCTTGGCAAGCGCCCAGAAAAAAGCCCGGCGCGATGGCCGGGCTGAACCCGTGATGTAACCCGACAGCAACGGGGGACTTGCGTCCACCCACGATTCTTCACAGTCGGGGCAGAACGCAAAAGCCTACGGGGGGTTGTGCCCCGCTTCCACCAACTCCAGCACGGTTTGGCTGGCCTGGTCGGCAATCTCGGACAACCCGGCCAGGGTGCCCATCTGCGCGGCCAGCATGTTGCGGCCGTTCGCCAAGTCTCACCCCCTTTCGGGGTCAGTCGGCATGTGCGCTGGCTCCCGGTCCAGCTCAAAGCAGGCATCCAGCCTTTCCCTGCACTGTGGCGACAGACGGGAATAGACGCTCTCGTGCGCGCGCAAGGCCGAAGCGGAAATGCTTGCAGTGCGCCCGGTTTCATCCTGCAGGTGGTAGGTGTCGTCATTTCCACCGCCCCCATGCGTCGTGCCCGCCCACCAAATACGCCCCAACAGGGTGTCAATCAGGCCAGGAATGTCGGCAGCCGGGGAAGCGGGCGAACGGGCATGTACACGACACACAAAGGCGTCGGGGTACTTGGGTTTGTAGGCTTCACACGCTGCTTGCGCCTGCGCCATCGACTCGTGCTGAATCTCCAGCCGGTGCCCGCGCTGGGTCCAGACCTCGTAACGGTAGGCGCTGCCCCGGCCTTCCTCCAGGCGCAGCACTTCCTTTGCGCCCGCCAATGCCGCCTGGTGCCGGTCGTAGGATGGGAGGAAATCGCCGGCATCCTCAAGGCACTTCATCGCCCACTCGGGCAGGGGCTCCATGCCCTGGCCGTACTTGCGGCAATTCAGCACCGACTCGATGGTGCTCCACCAGTGCACGGCAATGCCGTTGGCTTCCTTGATGAAGTCATGGCCGGTCTTGATTTCTGTGTGTGTGCTCATGGTTTAACTCTCCTGGTGTTGGGCAGCATCTGCCGCCGGATGAAATTGCCGGGTATCGGTGATGACCCAGCCCTTGCCCGTGGCCAGCGCCAGCCCATCCGGGGTAGCGCGTGCCAGTGCCTTGGCCTCCAGCCGTGCGGTGCAGTAGTCCCGCAGGTTGGACAGGTATTCATCGCTGAGGGGTTCAGCGTCCAGGTGCGAGGTGAGTTCGGTGTGCAGATTGACCACGCTCTGACCGGCAGCAACAGGCGAGGCGGCCAGTCTGCCGGTGAGCCCGTCGTCAGACACGATGACGGCACGCGCGCCACCCTCCAGCAAGGCCCGGATGTTCTGTTCGATGGTGGTCATGTTCAGCCCTCCGTGGTGGTGGCTGGGGCAGTGCAAGCGTGCGCCGCTGCTTGCAGCGCCTGGGCCAGTTCAAGGGCGCATGCTCGGCTCAGGGCCAAGCCGAAGAACATGCGGGCCAGGTCCTCGCCCACAAACAGATCCACGCAGTCGCCTTTGGGCTCGATACGGGCAGTGCCGTACACCTCTCGGATAGCAATCAGGGGAACAGTGCTCATGCTGCACCTCCGGTCTGTTGGCTGGCTTGGCTGGCGCGCTTCAGCAACGTGGCGGCGCGGATGGCACGGGCGGTGGCCGTGGTCAACTTCGCCGGGTCACAGTCCACACTGCGCAGGCAGTGCAGCGCCGTGGCCAGGGCGTTTTCGGCCAGACCGTGCAGGCGAATGGCTTCGGGGTGGGCGCTGTCCGCTGGGGACGGGGCGGGCGCATGCTGGCGCGCCAGGGGGATGATGTCAGCCATGGTGGCTCCTACGTGACAAGTTTCAAACCTGCCACCCAAACCGCCAAGTAAGGGAGGCAGACCGTGCAGGTTGGCGGACCGGACGTAGGAACCGGCGTGCCCGAAGGCACCCCACACGGCCCGCCAAAACATGGGAAGCCGCGCGCCCCACGCAGCATGGGGACGTAAAAAAACCAGCTCTCGCAGAAGCGGCGCGCTGGTTGCTGCGCCTACGTAAATTCCGGGCCGCCAAGCCCGTGGTGCATCGCTGCACCTGTGGAGAATGTAGCACTTCGATGGGATGAGGGCAACAGATTTTTTGGCTACGCCACGGATAAGTGCTATAAATCGTATGACAAAAATTGACTCAGGGATGAGATTCATGGACAACGGGAAAACTAGGCCGCTGCTGCTGTACCGCATCATCGTTTTGGGGCTTTTGATCTCGAACGCCGTCTTGGCTTATGTGGCCATGATGAACTCGCAAACGGCGGCAACCATTGCTCTTGCTGCAACTGAGGGAGCGACCTCTGCAGCAAAAGCCTCCTATGAAACCCTTGAAGCTTGTAGCCGTTGACGGAAAACCGTGCCCGTGCGGATCACGGGAAATTTTCAAAGGGAAAACGATGAACTACATCAAAGCAGCTCTGTTGCTCGCAATCGCTGTCACTTTTAATTTGGCTGCAGCACACTCAGGTGGCACCAATTCTTCTGGATGCCACACCAACCACACCACCGGCGTGTACCACTGTCATTGAGGCCAGCGTAGATGAAAAAAACCCGCCCAGGCGGGTTTTTTGTTCTCTGTGACCTTGGCTGCTGCTTGGGCTAGCAACGTATTGTTCGAGTGTTGACGTAGCCAGCGCCAGCAGTGGCGCCGCGATATGAGAACGCATGTGATGATCCACTTTCGGATGATCCCCCTGCAGGCATCTTGGGAGGCATCACCCTGCGGGTCAATCCCCCGTTTGGGGGAGCCTCGCTCAGAACGCTGGGCACTTTCCCCGGTGTCAGCGAAACAGCCCGCGCAACCGCTCCAGCCAATTACGGCCACGGGGCGCCTGGTTGTAAGGAGCCGACGGCCGCTTGTACCAATCCACGTCGCGCCGGGTGTCGCCGTCTGGCACTTCAGGCGTTCGGTACTTTGGGCCCCGGTTCCAGAGAATAACCGGCTCGCCCACCGGTGGTTTTTCGTTCATGGCGCTGATCCTCCCGGCGCCAGTCTACCGAACGCGGGGCCGTGCCGTCAGCACTTGCGGTCTGCCACACCCACCCCCGGTTCACCCTGGGCCAGCGCGTTCACAAACTGCACCAAATACACCTTGCGGCAGGGCTTGGACGCCCGCACCCGGGTAATGGCCTGCTCATCGGTTTCGCCTTCCTGCGGGATGGCCACGCCCACCCCGGCGCGGGTCGCGGTAGGTGCGGCCTCTTCCAGCTTTTTGATGCGTTGGGTCAATTGGCTCATGGCAAATCCTCATCGTCAGGGGGCAACAGGTGGTCCGGCACCACCGGCCATGCACTGGGCTTGCGGCCTATCTTGGTCAGAATGGCCGCCACGGTTTCATCAGAGCCCCAAGGAGGCTCTTTCCAATGCGCTTCGGCGTAGGCATCCAACTCTTCGTCGGTCATGGCCTGCAAGTCCACCTTTTCGATGGTGGCCTCCAGTTTGCGCACGCGCTCTTCAAGTCTTGCCATGCTTGCTCTCCAGTGCAGCCACCCGGGCCGCCAGTTCGTCCATCTCGGCCACGCGCGCCAGCGAACCGATGGCGCCAATCAGGGCCGCCCCCTGGCCGGGTGACAGCTCGCCGGCCGACACGGCGCCCAGCACGGCCTGGCCGCGCTCGGTCAGGGTGCCGCCCGGCAGGTGGATCACCTGGGCCGGGTCCACAGCGCGCAGTGGGGCCACCGCTCGCTCCAGCAACAAGCGTGCGGCGCCCACATCACCCTCCAGGGCGCGCCCCATCAGGGTCTGCAGCAGCTCCGGCATGCGCTGAGCGATGCTGGCGCGAATCTGCGCCACTTCGCCGGTGCCAGGCTTGCGGCCCCTGGGGTTGCCGCTCTGGCCAGGCTTCCAGGTGGTCGGGGTCGGTTTGCGCGTCGCCATGCCTGCTGTGTTCCTGCTCAAACAGGCTGGCCGCCGGCCACCGGGTGGGGGTGCCGGTCAACGTGCTGGCTCTTGAGCTTGAAGACCAGGTTGCTCAGGGCCGACGCGGCTTCCCGGGCTGCCTCCTTGAGCTTGATTTGGTCGCTGAAGCTGGTGTGGCGTGCTAGGTCATAGGCGCGTTCCAGCAGCACCCGGCGGTTTTCCAGGTCGTGCAGCATGTTCTGGACAGCGGTGGCCCGGCCGAAGTCGGTGTCTGCGGCCAGCAAATCATCGATGACGGCCTGATCCAGCGCCCGTTCGAGTTCGGCAATCGCCTCGTTTGCGGCGGTGATGTGGTCGGCCACCTGATCCACCATGCCCGCCAGAACGGGGGCCGCTTCCACGCGGCGTTGGGCATGCTGCGCCACCTGGCGCGCCTGCACCACCTCGGGGTGGTCGGCAAACAGCTCGTCAGGGAGTTTTCGGGCGGCTGCGTGCCGGTCCAGTTCGGCCTGTTCTTCGGCCGTGCGCTTGTACACCGTCAATGAGAGCTTGGCTTCGGACACGGGGGCCGGCGGCTTCGCGGGAATACTGAACAGGGTGTTTTCGTTGATGGACATGCTGTGGTTGTCGGGTGTGGTCATGGTTGCTCTCGCTTTCGGTTCGGTGGCACACTGGCCGCCATGGATGAAACGCTGTGGGGGATGAACCCGATTTTTCTGGGGTGGTTAGGGGCGCTGGTCGTCCTCGCCCTCATTGAGTCCTGGCGCGGCGACTAGGCCGCCGTAGGCCATGGCTGGCGCCAGGCGGGGCACCTTCTCGGCCAGGCGGGCGCGCTTGACCAACACTGGCACCGTGTCCAGCGCCTGTTTCTGCTGCACCCCCCGGGTAATGGCCGTGACCTGCGGGCCGATGCCCAGGAATGGCACCTTGGCGCCCAGAGCGTCCAGCACGTCCAAGCCCCGACCCACCATCAAAGCACCGCTGTTGCTGTTGTTGACCGCAGAGCCGACCGGCTGCGCCTGGGTGTAGCTGGCCACCCGGCCCACGGCCTTGAGCTGGTCGATTTCCTCGCGGCTGAAGAACATGCGCAGCTTGCGGTCACCAATGCCGCCCAGGCCGGTGCGGTAGCGGGTGGCACTGAACTTGGCGGTTTCGTCGGCCGCGCCGCCCAGCGCCCGGTCTTTGAGCCAAGCCACGATGTGCCCGCGCACGGCCTGCTGCGTTTCGGGGTCGCGCGCCAGCTCACGGCTGAGCCGGGCCACGTCGGCGGTGGGGGCGCTCGATCCAATGATGAACTTGCGCACAAAGTTGTCGGGCGTGGCCTCGCCGTGGTAGATGGCTTTCAGTGCCGGGTTGCGTTCGATGCGATGCATCATCGCCCGGTTGGCGGCGCGCGCCTGGTTGAACGCCTGAATGGCTTCTTCCCCCAGGTCCGCCACACCGGGCACGGCCGGCAGGTTCTCGGGGTTGACCGCGCGCGCACCCGGCGCGAACGTCTGCTGACCCAGGCCCAGCACCGGGGTGTCGTCCAGCGCGGCACGCACCTTGTCCAGCGCCAGCCGGGTCTGGCCGTCCTGTGTGGCCCGGCGCAGGTTGCCCATGGCGGTCTTGAGCTGTTCGGCGTAATCGACCGTGAACGGCACTTCACCCCGGGCAATCCGGTTCATGTGCGTGGCCACCGACGGCGGCAGCGCATGGCCCAGCAAGGCGTCGTCCAATGCCTGGTTGGCGTTGCGGGTGAAGGTGCTGCCATCGAGCGGGAAGCTGCGCCCGGCGCTGTCGCGCGCCAGGTTGTACAGCTCGCCCACCCGGGTTTTCTCGTCATCCAGGCCGCGCTGCAGCGAGTGGATGGCGCGTTGCCCCACGCCCACGGCGTCGTCGGTGGTGTTGGCACCGGCCACGTTCAGGGCGTCAATCAGGCGGCGGTTGTTGTCGTGCTCCACCCGCGCCAGCCCTTGCAGACCCTCGTCGGTGGCGTTGGCGCCTATCTTGGCCAGGTTGCGTTCGCGGGTGACGTGCACCGGGTCCAGCGTCAAGGTGCCCCGGGTCGGGGTGGCGCCCACGCGCTTGAAATCGATCAATCGGCGCAGGGCCTCGCCTTCCAGGTCGCCGCCGGTCTTCAGCGCGCGTTCCACCTCGGCGCGCATGCCCGTGCGCACCTGCTCGGGCACGGTGGACCAGTCCACGTCCACATCGGCCAGCACACGGGCCATCTGCTCGTCCAGCTTGCCGGCGCGCTTGACCATCAGCGGCTGCAGCACACCCCGGCCCAGGCGCATCGCCGCGTCGGTGGCCATCGAGGCGCCCACGCCGCCCACCAGTGCGGCACCGGCTTGCAGCACCGGGTCGGCACCGTTTTCCTTGGCGCCCCCCCCCAGCAGCCCAGCGCCAGCAGCGGACACGGCCTGTTGCCCGGGCTGGGCCGCCAAAACCGTGCCGACCTTCCCTGTTATGCCCGGCAAAGCGGATGCAGCCCCAGCGGAACCCATCGTCAGACCCGCCCCCGCCACGAGGCGAGATGCCTCACCAACCACTCGCTCCTGGGCAGTCTCGGGTTGCGGCAAACCCACTGCGTTGGCCAACTGGGTCGCGGCCTCGCTCAAGGGACGGCCAGGCTTAAAGCCCAGGGCCTTCGCGGCCGGGTCGGTGATGTTCTGGCGGATGGGCTCAGTCACCAGTTGCGCGGCTTGGGCAGTGCCCTCCAACCCGTAGCGTGCGGCCAGCCCCACCTGGCGACCCAGCTCGTGCAGGGTGCCGCGCTCGGGGCGCGGTACGGCCGGCGCAGCTAGGGTGCCAGGCGCAGAGGCGGTGGCGGGCACCGCAGCGGCTGGCGCTTGGGTGGGGCGCTGGAAGTCGCTCCATGGGCCTGCGTCGTCACGCGCTGCGCCGGGCTGGGCCGTTTGCATTGGGCGCAGGGGCTGCGCTGACGCCTGGAAGTCGGCCCAGGGGCCGTCATCGTGTTGGGCGGTGGCGTTCATTGGCCTGCCTCCCAGTTGTTGCGATCCGACGGGTCACCTCCCAGGAAGCGGTACCCGCGCACCACCTGGCCAGCCTGTGGCACTGCGGCGGGCCCGGATTGACGCGCTGGAGCGGGTGCAGGCTGCTGGGTGGTTTCAGCGTCCGGCACGTTGTAGCCGCTGGCGCGGTAGAACTCTTCGGTGTCGTTCACGATGGCGCCGTAGTTGCGGGCGAAGTTCTGCAACTTCTTGCGGGCCGTCTCGGGGTCGTCTTTTTCGCTGGGGATGAAGGGGGCCAGGCGCGGGAACTCGGCAGCCGTCACGGCAGCGCCGGAACGGTCGTTGATGACCATCGAGCCCAGGTCGGCAATCGCAGCCCGGGTGTCCACGCCGGCCGGGTCCAGGCGGTTCAAAATTTGGTTGGGCAAGTAGCCCTTGAGGCCGGTGGCGTTCGGGTCGCCCTGAGTGCCGCCGGGCAGGGTTTCGCCGTTCAGCAGCGCCAGCGCATCAACGGCGCGGCGGGCGTTACGGCGGTTCTCCAGCAGGCCACCGGCGGCGCTGGATGGCATCGGGCGCAGGGCCTGCGACTTGTCGCCCGGGCCGCCGGGGATGGCCTGCAGGTTGCCCTGTGCGCTCCAGCGGTAGCCGGCCGGGGCGTTCTGGGCCTCGGGCTGGGTGGCCTTGAAGGCGTCGAGCTGCAGCCGCCCAGCATCCAGACCCAGGCGCTGGCCGTCCAGCTTTTGGCGGCGGGCCTCCAGCAGTTCGCGGCTCTGGCGCTCGGCCTCGCTGGTCGCAAAGCCCAGGTTCTGCCCGCGCTGCTGGGTCTGGTTGCCGCGGATGTTGCCGCGCTCGTCCACCTCCAGCCCCAGGGCGCGCTGGGCAGCACCGGAACGGGTGGCAAAGTCGGCGCGCGACTCGCCGGGGCGCTTGGTCATGGCATCGCGCAGCAGGGTGCGGGCCTCGTCCTGGTTGAACCCCAATCGGCCCTCGGCGTCGCGCTGGGGCGTCAGGTTCACGCCGCCCTGGCGCCCGCCGTCCATGCCAAAGCTGGCGGCCACTGCGTCCAGGTTGCCGGTCTGCATCGCCGTGCGGCGCGCATCGCCAAGGGTGCCGGCCGTGCTCGGGTTGGCCTGCATGAAATTTGCCGCGCTCATGGTGTTGACCGTCCCGCCCGGCTTGAAGCCTTTGGCGCTGCCCTCGTACTGCACCGGACCGGCGTCCACGCGCATGCCGCTGAACGAGGTTGTGCCGTTGGGCTGACGCGTCACGGCCACCGCGTTGGGCGGCGTGGTGGCGGCGGCCGGACGCGAAACGGGCGTTGCATCGAAATCACCGGTCAGGCGGCGTGCATCGCCGGATGACGTGGCTGTCGGTCCGTTGGTGGTCGAGGGGGTGTAGGGGGATGGCGCAGCCGCTCGGCTCGCTCGGGACTGGAAACCTCCGGCGGCGGGTTGCGCGGGGGTGGGTGACTTCAGCACGGCATCGCGCTGTTGATCTTCTTGCAAGTACACGTTGGGCTCCTTCTAGGGGCAGTAACCAGCTTCGCTCTGGTCCGAACTCCTGCGCGGGATGCGCTCAAGTCCGGGGTGAGGTTTCATCGTCCGTGGTTTGGGTTGATGTGAAAAACCCTACAGAAGGTCTGCGCCCGGTATCTGGCGGGGCAAGGTGCCCACCCCGGCCAACAAAAAGCGCAGCATCTGCAGTTCGCCAGGCTGCAGGTCCAGCACGGCTTCGCCAATTTCCAACTTGACCGCCCCACCGGCCACTGCCGTGACGCTCAAAGGCCGCAGTGGCACCTGTGCATGCATGGGTAGGTAGACGCCCCTGGCAGCTCGTTCCAGTTCGCCATCAAAGTGCAAGGTTTTGAGGTGGTCGTGGACGATGCCAGCGGTCAGCCCCGTCCACTCGCGCACTGATTCTGGTGTGGCGGGTCGCCCCGATTCGGTGATGGCCGTGACAGCCTGCAGAATGTTCTGGCGGTTGGTGCGCGAATACGTGCGCGGCTTCGATGGTTTGGGCATGGGGGTAGCTCAAAAGTCCAGGGGGTCGTCGTTCAGCGGGTTGCAGCCATCGTCGCTGTGGCGGGCAGCTCTTGCACCGGCACGCTGGCCGCCGTCAGCAGCACCCGCAGGCGCTCGGGGCCGATGGCTTGGCACAGCTCGGTGGTGATCCGGTTCAGCTCGCCCAGTTCGGCGCCATCCAACAGGGCTCGCTCGGCCAAGCTGTCGCGCGGTCGGCCTGCGGCCTGGGCCAGTTGCAGCACCTCCAGCACCAGGCGCACAGCGGCGCCTCGGCCCAGTGGTGGGGTGCCCTGGCGGTACCGGCCACCGGCAACCAGGGCCACGACTTTGAGGCTTGCGGCCTCGGGGAATGGGTGGGTTTCAGTCATGGGTTCTTCCGTCGGTTTTCGGTCTGCCTGGTCTTCAGGCGTTGCATCAGCCGGTCGGTGAGTCGGTCGGGCTCGGCCTCGTAGTCGTCGCACACGTCGTCCGGGCGTGGCGGTCGGAACTGGGCCGCCGGACCGGGCACCACGAAGGCCACAAGGTTCATGCACTCCCGCTCCACAAAGGACGCGCAGGTGCAGCACTGGTGCAAGGGTCGGGTCATGGGGTGGGCTCCCATACCGCCCTCAGGCTCGCATGTCTCTTTTGTCTCTTCCCTAAAGGGAAGAAGAGACAAAGAGACAAACTGCTGCTGCGCTTGTCTCGTGTCGCGTTTTGTCTCGGGAGACATTCGAGAGACAGTGAGACAGGCTTCATTTGGCAGCCTCAGCGATGCAAACCATGTTCGATGCTTCGGCCACATGCACCATGCCAGCGTCGGCCAGAGCGGTAATTGCTCGGTAAACCGACGTGCGGGGGTATTGCCCGTCGAAGTGCCTCACCACATCAGACCTCCGCGTTCCGGCGGGCAGGCTTCGCAGGTACTCCAGCACGGCGCCCTCTGTCGGGCCCATGCGCTTGGCCTTGGCCTCCTTCGCTGGCGCGTCGGTAGGTGTCACCACGCAGGTGGTGGCGGGTTCACCCCACTTGGTCACGCCGATTTGGACCCGTTCCAGGTTAAAGCCGATGCGCTCCCCCTTGGTGGACAGGTCGCGCTGTTTGGTCACTTCGGCACAACGTCCGGTTGCTCCGTCCGTCACCTCGATTTCGGTGTCCATCGCAGCGCGAATGCCGCTCCAGCCCCGGGCCCCATTGGCCGCGGCTTTGCCGCTGT
>CAZGDZ010000047.1:6243-10134 GCA_964524855.1 uncultured Macromonas sp. | reverse complement strand
GACAAACGGTGCGCGATGGCAATGGTGGTGCGCCCGCGCACCAGGTTGTCCAAGGCCTTCTGGATTTCTTTCTCGGTTTCGGTGTCCACCGCCGAGGTGGCTTCGTCCAGGATGAGGATGCGTGGGTCGATCAACAGCGCGCGCGCAATGGAGATGCGCTGACGTTCGCCGCCCGAAAGACCCTGCCCGCGCTCGCCCACCAGCGAGTCGTAGCCTTGGGGCAGGCGCAGGATGAACTCGTGAGCGTGCGCGGCGCGCGCGGCGGCGATGATCTCTTCCCGCGTGGCACTCGGTTTGCCGTAGGCAATGTTCTCGGCGATGGTGCCAAAAAACAGAAAGGGTTCTTGCAACACCAAGCCGATGTGGCGGCGGTAGTCGGCCACACGCAGCGAACGCAGGTCCACGCCATCCACCAGGATGGCGCCATCGGCCACGTCGTAAAAGCGACAAATCAGGTTGACCAACGTGCTCTTGCCCGAGCCGCTGTGGCCGACCAGGCCGATCATCTCACCAGGCTGCACACTCAGGTTCAGGCTCTGGATAACGGCGCGGTTGCCATAGCGAAAACCCACATCGCGGATCTCCAATTTGCCTTGCACCCGCTCCAGCTTTTGCGGGTTCACTGGCTCCGGCACACTGGAGACATGGTCCAGAATGTCGAAGATGCGCTTGGCGCCAGATGCCGCCTTTTGCGTGACCGACACGATGCGGCTCATCGAATCCAGCCGCATGTAAAAGCGGCCAATGTAGGCCAGAAAGGCGGTCAGCACACCCACGGTGATGTCGCCTTCCGCCACCAGCCAGATGCCAAAGCCCCACACCACCAGCAGCCCGATTTCGGTCATCAACGACACGGTCGGGGAAAACAGCGACCACAGCCGGTTGAGCTTGTCGTTGACTTCGAGGTTGTGGCGGTTGGCGTCGCGAAAGCGCTGCGCCTCGCGGGTTTCCTGCGCAAAGGCCTTCACCACGCGGATGCCCGGAATGGTGTCGGCCAGCACGCTGGTCACCTCTGACCACACGCGGTCAATCTTCTCGAAACCCGTGCGCAAGCGGTCGCGAACCACGTGGATCAGCCAGGCGATAAAAGGCAGCGGCACCAGCGTGGCCAGGGCCAGCGACGGGTTGATGGAAAACAGGATCACCGCCGTCATGAAGATCATGATCACGTCGGTGGCGAAATCGAGCAGGTGCAGCGACAGAAACACGTTGATGCGGTCGGTTTCTGAGCCGATGCGCGCCATCAGGTCGCCGGTGCGTCGCCCACCGAAGTATTCCAGCGACAGGTTGAGCAAATGTTCGTAGGTGTTGGTGCGCAGGTCGGCACCAATGCGCTCGGACACCAGGGCCAGGATGTAGGTCTTGGCCCAACCCAAGCCCCAGGCCAGCCCGGCCGAACCGAGCAACCCCCCCAACAACAAACCCACCAACCCGACATCGATCTGCTGCCCGCTCTGGTAGGGAATCAACACATCGTCCATCAGCGGGATAGTGAGGTATGGCGGCACCAAGGTGGCCGCTGTGGAGGCCAGCGTGAGCAAGAAGCCAGCCAGCAATTGCCAGCGGTAGGGGTGCGCAAAACGCCACAGGCGCAGCAGCGTCCAAGTGGATGGGGGCGTGTGTACCACCTGCGCGCAGACGCCGCATTCGTCCTCTTCCGGGTCCAGCGGGGATTGGCAGCGCGGGCACAACTCCAGCTTGGCCAGCTGCAGCGGCTTGCCCTCGATCTGCTCGGCCAGACTGGCCTCAAACTGTTCTACCAGTCGGGTGGCGGGCAAATGCCGCCCCAGGGTGTAGCGCCAAACGGCCAACCGTTGCCCACCCGATACCAATTCCAGTGTGCCCAAGCCGTTGTGGTCGCTGTGCAGCAAGCGCATGTCCGGCTGCAGCGGCCAGCACTTCAGAACCGGCTGCCCGGCCACCAGACTCAGCCACCACAATTGTTGTTCAGACACAACGAGCAGACTGCCCTCAAAGCGCAATTGCTCGTCAACGTCCAGTTCCAACCACGCCTGTGCCTGAGGACGCGCCCCGATGGGCGCCCAGGCTTCCAGCACGCGAGGCAGCCATGCCGATGGAAAACCCTCGGGCAAGCCCGTTGGCTCAGGATGTAACGGCATGTTGCAAATAATATTTGGGGGTGGGTACACGCAAGGCGATCAAGTGGAGCCACAATCACACTCCGATGGATGCTGAGAGCAATCAAACAGCCATCCAGTCGCCCATCACCGGATTGTAAGGCTGCTCTTTTTTCGCAGAACCGACACTCGACATCGCCACTTGCCTGCACACCACAGTTGCACCTGTTCAATTCAGCAGGCAAAGCACCCCCACCATGAATAACCGAACCATCAAGCTGCTGCGCATGAGCTATCTGCGTGGGCCCAACATCTGGACGTACCGGCCTGCCATGGAGGCCCTGATCGACATTGGTGAGTTGGAGGAATGCCCCTCCAACACGCTGCCAGGTTTCGTGGAGCGCTTGACCGCCTGGCTGCCCGGATTGGTAGAGCACCAGTGCAGAGTGGGGGAACGAGGTGGATTTCGACAACGCCTGCGCGACGGCACCTGGCCAGGTCACATCATGGAACATGTGGCTTTGGAATTGCAGAACATGGCTGGCATGCAAACCGGGTTCGGCAAGGCCCGTTCCACGGAAAAACGGGGGGTGTACAAGGTCGTCATTCGCACCCGGCAGGAAGAAGTGGGCCGGCAAGCGCTGCTGGACGCGCGCGACCTGGTGATGGCGGCCATCGACGACACCGCTTTTGATGTGGGTGCACGGGTACAACACCTCAAGGGTTTGATCGATCGCCACGCCCTGGGGCCCAGTACCGCCAGCATTGTGGATGCGGCTGGCCAACGCCGCATTCCAGCGATCCGCCTGACGGACGGCAATTTGGTGCAATTGGGTTACGGCAGCCGCCAACGCCGCATTTGGACCGCAGAAACCGACAAAACCAGCGCGATTGCTGAAAGCATCTCCCGCGACAAAGACCTGACCAAGCGTTTGCTGTCGGCCTGTGGCGTTCCCATTCCTGAGGGTGAAGTGGTGAACAGCCCGGAGCAAGCTTGGGAAGTTGCCCAGGACATCGGCTTGCCCGTGGTGGTCAAGCCCAGCGATGCGAACCACGGCCGGGGTGTGTCGCTGGACCTGCAAAGCAGAGCTGCGGTGGAAGCCGCCTACGCGTTGGCCGACGCGGAAGGCTCCGATGTGATTGTTGAACGCTTCATCCCCGGGGTGGAACACCGGCTGCTGGTGGTGGGCAACCGCGTGGTTGCGGCCGCCCGGGGCGAGCAGGCGACCATCGTGGGCGACGGGCAACAAACCGTGATGGCGCTGATTGAGCAGCAAATCAACACCGACCCGCGCCGGGGCGAAGAAGAGGAATACCCGCTCGACACCATCCGTTTGCCCGAAAACTCGTTGGTGATGCTGGAACTGGAACGCCAGGGCCTGACCCCCAACAGCATTCCCACCCATGGTCAGCAAGTGCTGGTCCAACGCACCGGGGTGATGACGCACGACATCACCGACGAGGTGCATCCAGAAGTGGCCGAAATGGCTGCACTGGCGGCCCGGGTGGTGGGGTTGGACATTGCAGGTATCGATTTGGTGGCCTCGGACATTTCACAGCCATTGGCGGCACAGGGCGGCGCGATTGTGGAAGTGAACGCGGGTCCCGGCCTGCTCATGCACCTGAAGCCTGCGGTCGGTCAACCACGTCCGGTGGGACAAGCCATCGTGGAGCACCTGTTTGGCCCGCATGACGACGGGCGCATTCCGCTGGTGGGGATCACGGGCGTCGCAGACACCACCCCCACGGCACTGCTGGTGGGTTGGCTGCTTCACCGCAGTGGTCTGGGCACCGGCGTGGCGTGCACCGAAGG
>CAZGDZ010000047.1:3308-6233 GCA_964524855.1 uncultured Macromonas sp. | reverse complement strand
AAATGCAGCGCATTGACGCCAGCCAGCCTTCGGACTGGGAAGCCGGTCAGCGCGTTCTGATGAACCGGTGCGTCGATGCGGCGGTGCTGGAAAACTCGCCACGCAGCATCCTCGACGATGGGTTGTCCTACGACCGATGCCTGCTGGGCATCGTCACCGGGGTGCCGGAGCCACAGGGCTTGGAGGACCACCACATCTTGACCCGCGACCAGATGCGCACCGTGTTGCGCTGCCAGGTCGATGTGGTGCTGCCCAACGGCTGCGCGGTCTTGAACGCTGATGACGACGTTTGCGCGAGTTTGGCCGAGCTTTGTGATGGGGATGTGGTGTTTTACAGCACGATGGCGGAGCATCCGCTGATGTCTGAGCATTGCGACAGCGGTCGTCGCTTCCTGTTGGTACAAGAGGGTCAAATCGTCCTGTGGCGCAACCGAACGGCCACGCCCTTGATCGATCTGACCCAGCCCACGGTGGTGAGCCTGCTGGCAGATTGTGGTCTGTCGGCTTTGCTGGCCGGTTGTGCTGCCGGTGTTGCAATGGACCTGTCACCTGCCCTGCTGCGCGCTGGCGTGGAAACCGCCGCACCGCTGTTTGCCCGACCTTGATATTCGAACGAAGGAACCGTCCGTGGACGTCTCTCGCATCCGTGCCCTTAGGGGCCCCAACCTCTGGACCCGAGCCACGGCCATCGAAGCTGTGGTGCATTGCACACCGGAGGAGTCTGACCTTGCTCGCTGGCCTGGTTTCGAAGAGCGCCTGCGTCAACGCTTTCCCGAAGTGGGCGCGCTGCCAGAACCGACGGCGCAGGGTGTGGTGTCATTGGCTCACGCCCTGGAGCTGATCACCCTGGCGCTGCAGACCCACGCGGGCTGCCCGGTCAGCTTCAGCCGAACCACACTGGCGCCAGACGCTGGGGTGTACCAAGTGGTGGTGGAGTATTCAGAGGAGGATGTCGGGAGGCGCGCACTGGACATGGCGGTTGAGTTGATCGCATCAGCCCGGGACGACACTCCGTTCGATGCGGCTGCGGCCGTGGCCGAACTCAAATCGCTGGATGAAGATGTTCGCCTGGGGCCGTCTACCGGTGCGATCGTGGATGCCGCCGTGGCTCGGGGCATTCCGTACCGCCGTCTCACCCAAGGCAGCCTGATCCAATTTGGCTGGGGCAGCCAGCAGCGCCGCATCCAGGCCGCCGAATGCGACACGACCAGCGCCATCGCCGAAGGCATCGCGCAGGACAAGGAGCTGACGAAAAAGCTTTTGCATGCGGCCGGCGTACCAGTGCCGCTGGGCCGCCCGGTGGACTCTGCGGAGGATGCCTGGGCTGCAGCGCAGGCGCTGGGTTCGGCCGTGGTGGTGAAACCGCGCGACGGCAACCAAGGCAAGGGCGTCACGGTCAACATCAGCACCCGCGAACAGGTGGAGGCGGCGTACCACAACGCCCACCAGTACCGCGACGACGTGATGGTGGAGCGCTACCTGCCCGGCATCGACTACCGCCTCCTGGTGGTGGGCCGACAACTGGTGGCCGCCTCGCGCCGCGACCCGCCGCTGGTGATCGGCGACGGCGAGCACACCGTGCGCGCGCTGGTGGATGCCGTCAACACCGACCCCAGGCGTGGCGACGGCCATGCCACCGCCTTGACCAAAATCCGTCTGGACGAAATTGCGGTGGACCGCCTGCGCGAGCAAGGATTGACCCCGGATTCCGTGCCTGCTTTGGGCCAACGGGTGGTGCTGCGCAACAACGCCAACCTGTCTACCGGCGGTACGGCTACCGACGTGACCGACGAAGTGCATCCGGTGGTGGCGGCCCGCGCGGTGGCTGCTGCACTGACCGTGGGGCTGGACGTTTGCGGTGTGGACGTGGTTTGTCAAAACGTGATCGAACCGCTGGAGCAACAACAAGGTGGCGTGGTGGAAGTGAATGCCGCGCCTGGGTTGCGCATGCACATCAGCCCGTCGTACGGCAAGGGCCGGCCGGTGGGCGAAGCGGTGATCCAGCACATGTTCCCCGACGGTGGGAACGGCCGAATTCCTATCGTGGCGGTCACGGGCACCAACGGCAAAACGACCACTGTGCGGCTGACTTCGCACTTGCTGCGCGGCCTCGGCTTGCGCGTCGGCATGACCAACACCGATGGCGTGTACTTGAACGGCCGACAGATTGACAGTGGCGATTGCAGCGGCCCGCGCAGCGCCCGCAACGTGCTCGCCCACCCCGATGTGGACGCCGCCGTGTTTGAAACCGCGCGGGGCGGTTTGCTGCGCGAAGGTCTGGCCTACGACCGCTGCCGGGTGGCCGTTGTCACCAACATTGGTGCCGGCGACCACCTGGGGCTCAACTACATCACCACGGTGGAGGATCTCAGCGTCCTTAAGCGCGTGATTGTGCAGAACGTGGAGCCGCAAGGCATGGCGGTGTTGAACGCCGCCGACCCCCATGTGGTGCGCATGGCCGACTTTTGTAGCGGCCAGGTCACGTTTTTTGGACCCAACGAGCACCACCCGGTCATTGCGACGCACCGCGCGCTGGGCAAGCGCGTGCTGTTTGTCAGCGATGGGCAGATTGTGGCGGCCGAAGGCGCGACGCAGATTCGCATTCCGCTGAGCCAGATTCCCATCACCCGCAATGGCACCATCGGCTTCCAGGTGGACAACGCGATGGCCTCGATTGGCGCCGCGTGGGCGCTTGACCTGCCGTGGAACACCATCTTGCAGGGCCTGTTCACCTTTGTGAGCGATGCCCATGCGGTGCCGGGCCGTTTCAACCTGTTCGATTACCGGGGCGCGACCGTGATCGCGATCAGCTGACCGGTGATCGCGACCCAGCGCAGCAGGATCATGGTGCGCAGCCTGATCCAGTTGGCCCGTGTCCGCCCGCCGATGGGGCGGATGCTTGCCTGCGTCATGAGCGCACCCTTA
>CAZGDZ010000047.1:0-3298 GCA_964524855.1 uncultured Macromonas sp. | reverse complement strand
CGTGATCGCCGACTACGGCCACAACCCGGACGCGATTCAGGCGCTGAGCGACGCGGTGCAACATATGACCGCCAGTCGGCGTCTGGTGGTGATCAGCGGCGCTGGCGATCGGCGCGATGAGGACATTCGCCAGCAGACCCGCATCCTGGGCGGCGTGTTCGATGAGGTCATCCTGTACCAGGACGCCTGCCAACGCGGGCGCGAGGACGGCGAGGTGATTGCGCTGTTGCGCGAGGGACTGGAAGGTGCCACGCAGACGAGCAACATTCAGGAAGTGCGTGGCGAGTTCAACGCCATTGACACCGCATTGGCTGGACTTAAATCGGGCGATCTGTGCCTGATTCTGGTCGATCAGGTTCAGGAGGCACTGGACCACCTGGCACGCCGAGTGGCCGAAGGTTGACGGCGGCGCGGGTGGCTCCACCCGCGCTCAGCTCACTCCTCCCAGAACATCAGGGCCTCGCGGCCCTGGACGTACAAATCCACCGGTTTGCCCACGGGCAAAATCACTTTGGTCGGCACATGGCCAAACGGCAGGTTGGTCAGCACCGGCGCAGACACTTGGCTGCGCAACCAGGCAATGACCTGTTTAAGGTTAAAACCCTTGTCGTGAGGACTGAGTTGGAAACGGTTGAAACTGCCCAGCAAAATGGCGCGTTGCTGACCCAGCACCCCGGCGTGGAGCAACTGAGTCAACATGCGTTCAATGCGGTAAGGGTGTTCTCCCACGTCTTCCAGGAACAGCACGCCGCCCTGCACCAGTGGGAAAAACGGTGTGCCCAACAGCGAACACAGCACCGTCAGGTTGCCTCCCCACAGCACGCCGCCTTCCGCCGCACAGCCTTGCTCGCTGGCCAGGGCTGGATGGGCGTGAAAATCGCTGGCAGGCAGTCGCCACCCGGTGCCCTCCCCCACGCCGGTGACCAGATCGTCAAAGCAGGCTTGCATGATTTCGTCCGGCGTGTCTTCGGTCGCCCAGTCTTCCATTAACGCGGGGCCGGCCCAGGTGGCGGTGCCACGCTGCGCCTGGACAGCCGCTTGCAAGGCGGTGAAATCGCTCAAGCCCACCCAGGCGCTGCCTTTGTCCACCGATTGTTGGATGGCGTCGTAGGGCAAGTGGGGCAACAAACGCGTCAGGCCGTAGCCGCCACGGGTGGTCAGCACCACCTGTGCGCCGCTGGCTGCGGCCCGACCGATGGCGGCCAGCCGGACTTCGTCGTCCCCGGCAAAGCGTTGATGGCTGCTGAGTGCCGACGGGTCCACCTCCACCTCGTGGCCCATGGCCTGCAAGCGTTTGAGGGCGCGCCGAAAACCAACTTTGTCGCGGACCGCGCCGCTGGGGGAGTACAGGTAAATGTGGGCCATGCGCTCGATTATGGCGCTCGTGAAGACCTAAGTGGCAGGCCAAGGCCAGGCTTTATGAGCCGCCTGGTGGCCTGCGTCTGGATAAGGGCAGTCCATCCAGTGAGCGGGTTCATCGGGCAAAGGGCCGGGTGTTCGGATGTCCGCCGCGATGGGATGCTGCGGCCAGCGCTGCTGCAGGGCTTGAACCAAGGGGGTTTGTTCGGGTGGCGCCACCATGTGGAAGGGCGCCACGCCCAGGTTACGCAGCCATTCCACCAACACATCGGCGTGGTGAGCCACCGAGTGCCAACGGGCCTTCTTGGGTTTGTCGCTCTGGCCAAAACCGATCAAGTCAGGCAACAGCACCCGGCTGCCTTGCGCCTGCTGGGCTCTGGCCCACGGTAGCCACTCGGGCCACCAACCACGGGGGCCGTGCAAGGCCACGGCGACCGGGGGCGATGACGAGCCAGGGTTGAGCGGGGGCAAGTCCAGCCAGTGCAGGCGCAGTCCGGCCAACGCATCGCCTTCGTTGGTCCAGCGTTGAAGTTCGCGCAAGTCGGGCCACCGGGCCCACAACGCCTCAAAGGCCTCATCCGGGGTGCGCAATGCGTCGTCGCGCAACGGTATGGCACGTTGTCGGGCCTTGGCGCGCTGTTCGGCGAAAAAAGCTTGCATCACCGCCGCACATTCGTCAGCCATCAGGCCCGATTCCACCTGGGTTTGGTGGTTGAGACTGGGGTGGCCCAGCACATCGATCACCGAGCCATGCGCGCCGGTTTTGGGCTCGCGGGCGCCGTAGACCACACGCGCCACACGGGCGTGCAGCAGTGCTTGGGCGCACATCGCACAAGGCTCCAGGGTCACGTACAACTCGCAGCCGTCCAGCCGGTAGTTGCCCAGGTGGGCAGCCGCTTGGCGAAGCGCGAGCATCTCGGCATGAGCAGTGGGGTCGTGGCGGGCAATCGGTTGGTTGTGGGCTTGTGCCAACATCGCATCGGCCTCGCCATGGCGCCCGGGGCGCACCAGCACCGCCCCCACAGGCACCTCGCCCGTGGCTGCAGCCAATCGGGCTTGGGCCAGTGCCAAACCCATGTATTCAGCGTCGCGGCTGGACGTCATGCCAGGGAAATGTTCAGCATGGGCACCATCCTACCAGTGCCCTGTCGCCACCTCCACAGTAAAATGATCGGCTTTGGTTCGCTTTTTTCATTCCCCCACAGGTACACGCCACCATGTCTCTGTTCACTGCCGTCGAAATGGCCCCCCGCGACCCCATTCTGGGTCTGAATGAGCAGTTCGCTGCCGACACCAACCCCCACAAAGTCAACCTGGGCGTGGGCGTTTACTACGACGACAACGGCAAGCTGCCCCTGCTGCAATGCGTGCAGGCCGCCGAAAAGGCGATGATGGACAAGCCCGCAGCGCGCGGTTACCTGCCCATCGACGGTATCGCGGCTTACGACAATGCGGTCAAGGGCCTGGTGTTCGGTGCAGACAGCGAGCCGGTGCAAAGCGGTCGCGTGGCCACGGTGCAAGCCATTGGCGGAACCGGCGGCCTGAAGATTGGCGCGGATTTTCTGAAGAAGCTGACCCCCAACGCCAAGGTGCTGATTTCCGACCCGAGCTGGGAAAACCACCGTGCATTGTTCACCAACGCAGGCTTTGTTGTCGACAGCTACGCCTACTACGACGCCGCCAAGCGCGGTGTGAACTTTGAAGGCATGTTGGCCAGTCTGAATGCGGCCGAGCCCGGCACCATCGTGGTGCTGCATGCCTGCTGCCACAACCCCACCGGCTACGACATCACCCCCGCCCAGTGGAACCTGGTGATTTCGGTGGTCAAGGCGAAGGGCTTGACAGCCTTCCTGGACATGGCGTATCAGGGCTTTGGCCACGGCATTGCCGAAGACGGCGCCGTGATCCAGAAGTTTGTGGCCGCCGGCCTCACCTTCTT
>CAZGDZ010000046.1:3006-10157 GCA_964524855.1 uncultured Macromonas sp. | reverse complement strand
TCGGAATCAAAATCCGATGCCTTGACCAACTTGGCGACTCCCCTACACTGGTTCACTGCTGACGCAGTGCACCGAATGCAGTAATTGCTCGTCTGTCTGAGCAACAGCTCGCATTCTAGCTGTTCTTTTGCTCAATCAGAGGGTGCAACCTCAAATTCTTGCAAATTTTTGCTTCCCAGCCTCTTGGGACCAAAGACAGATCCACACCAGGGCGTACGGGTGCAAACAAGGCGCTGCCTGAGCCCGTCATTCGCGCTTGCAGGCCTTGCTGGGTGAACCAGTGGAGGCCTGCGTCGATGTCTGGGCACAAGCGCTGGGCAACGGGTTGCAGGTTGTTGCTTCCCCAGTTGTACAGCCCGCTTGTGTCGTTTGCAAGAAAGTCTTCGATTATATGACGTTTTTCTTGGCGATTCAATGCTGGGTGCTGGAAGATTTCTGGCGTGGAGACGCCGGTAGGGGGTTTCAGGACCAAAAATTGGCCGTCAGGGAGGTCCAGCGGGGTCAATTGTTCGCCGATGCCTTCCACCCAGGCGTTGCGGCCACCCAGAAAAAATGGCACATCCGCCCCCAGTTGCATGCCCAGGCCCATCAGCCGTTCGGTGGGCCAGTGCAGCCCCCAAAGGTGGTTGAGGGCGAGCAGGGTGCTTGCAGCGTCGCTGGAGCCGCCGCCCAGGCCCGCTTGCATGGGGATGCGTTTGTCCAGCGTGATGTCGATGCCCAGGGGGCTGTCGCAGGCTTGTTGCAGCAAGGTCGCGGCACGCACGCACAAGTCATCAGCGGGCAAGCTGGAGCCATGCGGGTCGTGGCGCTGGATGCGGCCATCGCGGCGCAGCTCGAAATGCAGGGTATCGCACCAGTCGATCAGCATGAACACCGATTGCAGCAGGTGGTAGCCGTCGGCGCGGCGGCCCACGACGTGCAAAAACAGGTTGAGTTTGGCGGGCGCTGGCACGTCCAGCAGTTGGGTCAGGGCCATGGAGTCACTGAAAAACGAGCCGCAATTGGACGGTGGGCGTGGGGTGGGCTCGACGGGCGGTGAGCCGGCCGTCGGCGTGGCGGGACAGATCGACCGTCCAACCCTCCAAAGGGGCGGGTTCACCCTGCAGCCAGGCAAACAGCGGGCGCAGCGGCAGCGGCGCGCCAGTGACGGACGCGATCAGGGTGTCGGTGTCGGGGTAATGCTGCTCATTCGCCCCTTGCTGCAACCAGGCGCCGTGGATGTCCCAGCGCGCGCTGGCAACGATTTGGCCCAGCGGTGAGAGCAGTTGCAGCGTGCCCTTGTCGGCGTTGCCAGCCAGTTCAAAGCCTGCGCTGACGTGGCGGGGCGGGTCTTCATCGATCTGGAGCGAGAGGCGGCCGCTCCAAGCTTGGCCGCCTTCGAGCGCCAAGGGCGGGCGGGGGGTGGCGCAGCCCGCCAGCAGGCCAGGGGCGCCACCGGCCACCAGCAGGGCTTGCAGCCAGAAGCGCCGGTCGCGTTGATGTGCCGCGCCGCTGGGTGTGCACCATGACATGAGGGTGCCGTTCACGGCTGCACTTGCAGACGGCGCAAGGTGTTCAGCAGCGTCTCGTTCTCGGGGTTCAGCAGCAGGCCTTCACGCCAGACGGCCAGCGCTTGCGGTCGCTGGTTCAGCACCCAGTGCACTTCGCCCAAATGGGCGGCGATTTCGGCGTCGGGCCGCCGCTGGTAAGCGTCTTGCAGGATGCGCAAGGCCTCGGTATGGTCACCTTTGCGGAACGCGACCCAGCCCAGGCTGTCAAGGATGAAGGGGTCGTTCGGCGCAGTCAGCAGGGCTTGGCGAATCAGCGCCTCGGCTTCCGCCAGGCGTTCGTTGCGGTCCGCCAGCGAGTAGCCCAGCGCGTTGTAGGCGTGGTGGAAGTCGGGGTGGCGCGCGATCAGCTGGCGCATCAGCCGTTCCAGCTCGTCGAGCCGACCGGCCTTTTCGGCGGCCATGGCGTGCTCGTAAGCCAGTTCGGCGTCATCGGCAAAACGCTGGGCCGCTTCGCCAAACACGTCGAAAGCCAGATCGTGCCGACCGACGTCGCGCAGCATCTGGGCTTCGGTCAACAGGCGACGGCGCACTTCGGCGTCGGTGCGGGCGGGTTGCTGGCGGATCAAGGCCCGCGCCTGGTCTATCTGCCCCTGTCGGGCCAGCACGGTGGCCCGGCGCAACTGGGCCGCCAGCAAGGCGTCGCCGTCTTCTATGCGGTCCAGCCAGGCGTTGGCGGCGTTGAAGTCGCGCCGTTGTTCGGCCAGCTGCGCGAGTTGCAGGAAGGCCTGGGTCTGGCCGCGCCGTGCTTCGTCCGCAGGCAATTCGCGCGACAGCTCCAGGTAGCGTTGCAGCGCGGTTTCGGCGGCGGGCGCTTGCCGCTGTTGCACCCGCAAAATGCCCAGCAGCAGCCAGGGTTCGGCCAGGGTGGGGTGTTGGGCGATCAGTTGGGCAAGTTCGCGTTCTGCATCGGCATGGCGACGCTGGTCAATCAGTACCCGGCTGTAGGCCAACTGGACGCTGCGCCGGCCATGTTGCTCCGCCTGCGCCGATGTGGTTTGCAGATAGGTTTGAACGAGGGCGTTCGCACCGGGGTGTTCGCGCTCCGCCAGTTCGACCGCCAGCATGGCAGCCGCGGCCGAAGTGGGTTGGCGGCGCAGGCCTTCTTGCGCTGATCGCAGGGCGCCATTTGCATCGTCCTGGGCCAACTGCATCCGGCCCAAAGTGGCGTGGGCAGCGCCGGCCACGGTGGGGTCTTCGAGGTAGGTGCGCAAGGCGTCTTGCGCTGCTTGCAGGGCTGCCGGCCGGTCTGGGGTGCGGGCCAGCGTCTGGGGGATGGCTCCGATCACTTCCGGGCGACGCTCGGGGCTGGCCAGTCGGATCAACTGCCGCAGCGCCTGGCTGACCTCGCCCGGACGGTTGAGTGCGAGCAGGATTTGCAGCTCATACCGGTAGGGCTCGTCGCTGTCGGGGTGCGCCTGGCTCCAGTTGCGGGCGGCGCTCAGGGCCGCGTTGCCGGCTCGCCCTTGCATCGCAATTTCCACCGCCCGCCGGTACAGTTCCACCCGACGGGTGCGGTTGGCAGCGTCCAGCACCAGCGAATAGGCGGAGCCGGGGTCGTTCTGTTGCAGCTGCAATTCACCCAGCAGCAGTTGGTAAAACAACTCGCCGTTCATGTCTGAGGACGGTTCAATGCTCGGCGTGGTCACAGCCTGGGCTGCAGACGTGAGCGGCCCGCCCAACAGCCAGCAAGCACTGGCGGTTGCGACGAGGTGGCGCCAAGTCTGGTGCCGAGGGGCCGCCTTGGGCCGATTGGTGTGGCGCGTTGCGCGGGGTGCCCTGCTCATGGCTTCATGATAATGGAAGCCCTGTAGTTTTGCGCCCCTTGTTGCCATGCCCGAATTGCCCGAAGTGGAAGTGACCCGACGCAGTTTCGCCGAGCCGATTGCTGGGGCGCGGATTGCCGAGCTGCGCTTGGGCAAACCGCTGCGCTGGCCTTTGGGTGTGGACCCTGAAAGTCTTGTCAATCGGCAGGTGTTGGGCGTGCGCCGGCGTGGTAAGTATTTGCTGATGGACCTGGACGAAGGTTTGCTGCTCTGGCATTTGGGCATGTCCGGCAGCTTGCGGTTTGCCGCTGGCTTGGGGGCAGCGGGTGTGCACGATCACTGTGATTTGGTGACGGACCGGGGGACATTGCGGCTGCACGATCCGAGGCGCTTTGGCGCGGTGGTGTATGCCGCTGGCGAGTCGGACCCGGTGGCCCGCAAGTTGTTGGGGCACCTGGGGGCCGAGCCATTGACGGATGCGTTTGATGTCCGGCAGTTTCACGAGGGCTTGCGTCGGCGCCGGGCCAGCATCAAGCAGGTGCTTCTGGCGGGTGATCTGGTGGTGGGGGTAGGCAACATTTACGCCTCGGAGGCGCTGTTTTTAGCGGGCATCCGGCCCACCGTTTCGGCTCACCGGCTGGGGCGAGTGCGGGTGTGGCGTTTGCACGCTGCAGTGCGCACGGTGCTGGAGCGTGCGCTGGCCGTGGGCGGCAGCACCTTGCGTGATTTTTCCAACGCCCAAGGGCAGAGCGGCTATTTCCAGTTGGAAACCATGGTGTACGACCGTGAGGGCGCGCCTTGCAGGGTGTGCAGCACAGCGATACAGGCGTTGCGCCAGGGGCAGCGCTCCACCTTCTTTTGCCCGCAGTGCCAGAAAGGCTGAACGCGGCCGCTCGGTGCTATATTGGCCCGCATGTCATTCACCCAGGATTTCGACGAGCACAGCGCCTGGCGCCAGGCGCAGGCGCAGCGGCTCAACGAGTTGGCCGATTGGCTGACCCAACACGACCTGCTGGAGCCTGCCGTGCAGGAGCGGCTGGAACAGATGCGCGCGCAGCTGCGTGGCGACAAGGTCATGGTCGCGTTCGTGGCCGAATTCTCGCGTGGCAAGTCGGAACTGATCAATGCGGTGTTTTTTGCCGGCTACGGCCGTCGCATCATGCCCGCCAGCGCGGGCCGCACGACCATGTGCCCGACCGAGCTGGGGTACGAGCCCGATTTGCCCCCTTGCTTGCGCCTGCTGCCGATCGAGACACGGCTGCAGCCACAGTCGCTGCTGGAGTGGCGCAGCGCCCCGCAGCAGTGGGAGCGCATCGACCTGGATGTGAACGACCCCGAGCAACTGGCCCGCGCGATTGAGAAGGTGGCTGAGGTGCGGTACGTGGCGCAGGACGAAGCCCGTGCGCTGGGTTTTTGGCACGATGACGCCCCCGAAGACAACCCTTTGCCCACCGAAGACGGTCTGTACGAGGTGCCGCGCTGGCGCCACGCCTTGATCAACATGGCGCATCCGTTGCTGAAGCAGGGCTTGGTGATTCTGGACACGCCGGGTCTGAACGCGATTGGCGCCGAACCTGAATTGACCGTCAGCCTGCTGCCCCAGGCGCACGCGGTGGTGTTCATCCTGGCGGCCGATGCCGGTGTCAGCAAGTCAGACCTGGCGATGTGGCGCGAGCACCTGGCGCCCGCCGCCGAGCAACGCGACAGCCGGCTGGTGGTGCTCAACAAGATCGACACGCTGTGGGACGAGCTGAACACGCCGGCCCACATCGAGGCCCAGATTCAACGCCAGCGAGAATCGTCAGCTCAGGTGTTGGGCCTGGCGGCGCAGCAGGTGATCGCGGTCTCAGCACAGAAAGGCCTGTTGGCCAAAGTGCGGCAGGACGACGCCTTGCTGCGCGAAAGCCGATTGCCGGAGCTGGAAGCAGCGCTGGCGCAAGATGTGTTGGGGCAACGCCGGGAGATTCTGGTGGCCAGCACCACCGCCGGTCTGGACGCCCTGCGCGATGACGTGGCGCGGCAGTTGCACGCCCGCCACCGCGAACTGGTGGAGCAGGTGCAAGAGCTGGAGGCCTTGCGTGGCAAGAATGTGTCTGTCATTCGGCAGATGCGCCGCCGCATTGAACAAGAGCAGGCCGAGTTTGACGCCAGCGGTGCGCGGATACAGGCCGTGCGTTCGGTGCACCTGAAGCTGCTTAAAGAGGTGTTTGCGTTGCTGGGAAGCTCCCACCTGAAAGCCGAAATGGCGCAGTTTGCGCAGGCTTTGCGCCAGCCGGGCATCAAGCTGGGCATACGACGGGTGTACCAGCAGGCGTTCGACCGTTTGCGGGCCGGTTTGGCGCAGGCGCAAACCAAAGCCACCGAGGTGCAAGACATGCTGGGCGGCACCTTCCGCGAGTTGAATGCAGAGTTTGGCTTTGCCCTGCAATTGCCTCCCTCGGTCGATTTGGCGGTCCATGCCCGCGAGCTGGACCTGATCGAGCGCAACCACTTGCAGTACCTGGGGCTGACCAACCTGTTCCGGCTGACGCAACCCGAGTTTGCCGAGCGGCTGGCCAAAGCCGTGATGTCGCGTTTGAAGACGGTGTACGAATCCGCCTCCAGTGAGCTGGAGTTGTGGAACAAGACTGCGGCCTCCCAGTTGGATGGACAGTTGCGGGAGCGCCGCAAGACGTTTGCGCGCCGGATCGAGGCGGTTCACCGCATTCAGGAGGCCGCAGGCGGCCTGGACGAGCGCATTGCCGAATTGCGCCAACGCTGGGTCGAGCTGGAGCAAGCGCAGGCCTCGCTGGCGCAGATGGTGCAAGGGGCTGTGGAAGCGCCCTTGGAAGCGACCGACACCTCGGAGGTCTGAGGTGCCCGAGCGTCTGACGGCGGCGCATGCCGCGTTTTTCCCTGCGTTGGTGGAATGGCAGCAACGCGAAGGCCGCCACGGCTTGCCCTGGCAGGGCACCACCGACCCGTACCGCGTCTGGCTGTCCGAAATCATGCTGCAGCAAACGCAGGTGCAAACGGTGCTGGCCTATTACCCGCGTTTCCTGGCGCGCTTTCCCGATGTGGCCAGTCTGGCGGCGGCGTCGGTGGACGACGTGCTGGCGTTGTGGAGCGGCCTGGGCTATTACAGCCGCGCCCGCAATTTGCACAAGTGTGCGCAACAGGTGATGACCGACTGGGGTGGCGAGTTTCCCCGGCGCGCGGCCGATTTGCAAACACTCAGTGGCATAGGCCGTTCCACCGCCGCCGCGATCGCGGCCTTCTGCTTCGGCGAGCCAGTCAGCATTCTGGACGGCAACGTGCGCCGGGTGTTGACCCGGGTGCTGGCGTTTGAAGGCGATTTGGCCCAGAGCGCGCAGGAGCAGCGGTTGTGGGCCTGTGCGCAAGCTTTGGTGCCTGCGGCGCCCAGCGCGCAAGCCATGAGCCGCTACACCCAGGCCTTGATGGACGTGGGCGCCACGGTGTGCACCCGCACCCGTCCGCGTTGCCTGCTGTGCCCGGCCCAAGACCTGTGCGCCGCCCGCGCGCAGGACCGCCCCGAGGCGTTTCCAGTCAAGACCCGAAAACTGGTGCGCCGCACCGAACAATGGTGGTGGCTGGTGCTGCGCCGCCCAGATGGCCTGTGCTGGTTGCAGAAGCGCCCTCACCGAGGCATTTGGGCGGGCTTGTTCGCGTTCCCCGTGTTTCAGGACCGCGATGCGCTGGACGCACACTTGCAGGCACTTTGTGTGGCGCCCGCTCAAGCCGTCGTTCACGACGTGGTGCGCCACAGCCTGACCCACCGTGAACTGCTGCTGACCCCGGTGGTGGTGCCTTGGCCGGATGGGGTGCCCCTGCCCAGTGG
>CAZGDZ010000046.1:0-2996 GCA_964524855.1 uncultured Macromonas sp. | reverse complement strand
GGTCGTCTGCCGCGTCCGATGTGGGCGTGCCCACCCCGGTCAAGACCTGGCTCGCCCAGCAGGGTTGAGATTCAGTTCGGGTGCCGCAGTGCGTCGAGTTCGCGGTGACGGCGCTGCACTGTCCACTCTGCCCCAAAGTGCTGTGCCAGGCGTTCCACCAGGTACACCGACCGGTGTTGACCGCCGGTACAGCCGATGGCGACTGTGACGTAGCTGCGGTGATCGGCCACCATGCGAGGTAGCCAGTTCTGCAAAAACTGGCTGATCTGCGCTTCCATGGCCTGCACATCGGCCTCTGCCGCCAGGTAGCGCGCCACCGGCTCGTCTTGACCGGTCAAAGGCCGCAATTCCGGCTCGTAGTGCGGGTTGGGCAGCATGCGCACGTCGAACACGTAGTCTGCATCCATGGGTATGCCGCGCTTGAAGGCAAACGATTCAAACACCAACGTCAGCGTGGCTGGCGCCCGGTGCAGCATGGCCTTGACTTCGCTGCGCAGGTGCGAGGCTTTGAGGTGGCTGGTGTCCAGCACCAACGCGTGTTCGCGCAACTCACTCAGCAGTTCGCGCTCTTGCTCAATGGCATCGACCAAGGCGCGGCGCTGGTCTTGTGTGTCTTTGAGCGACAGCGGGTGCATGCGCCGCGTTTCCGAAAAGCGCCGCACCAGGGTTTCGGTGGTGGTGTCGAGGAACAGCACCGTCAGCGGCTGGCCGCGCGACTGGATGGCGCGCAGGCGCTGGGGCAGGCCGGGCAGCGATTGGGCGCTGCGCACGTCCATGGCGACAGCCACCTTTTCAGCGCGGTGGAGTTGCTCGACTTCAATCAAAGACTCCAGCAGTTCGGGTGGCAGGTTGTCCACGCAGTAAAAGCCCGAATCTTCGAGGGCGTGCAGGGCCACCGATTTGCCGGAGCCCGACATGCCGGTGATCAGCACCAGTTGCATCGGTGTGTTCATGCCTGCATCATCTCTCGTGCGTGGGCCAGTGAGGTGCTGGACAGTTTGTCGCCGCCCAGCATGCGGGCCAGTTCCCGCACCCGGTCTTCGTGGTCGATGGGGCAGACCTGACTGGCTGTGCCCGCTTCGTCCTGGGTTTTGCTGACCAGCAAGTGCTGGTGGGCGCAGGCGGCGACCTGGGGCAGGTGGGTCACGGCCAGTACCTGGCGGTCATGCCCAAGCTGGCGCATCAGGCGGCCCACGGTGTGCGCTACTGCGCCGCCAATGCCGCTGTCCACTTCGTCAAAAATGAGGGTGGGCGTTTGGCCCAGCTGGCTGGTGGTGACCGCAATGGCCAGCGCGATGCGAGACAGTTCGCCGCCCGAAGCCACTTTGCTGACTGGCCGAGGCGTGCTGCCGGGGTGGCCTGCCACCAAAAAATCCACGCTTTCCAGGCCGTGCGCTTGCGGCTCCTCCAGTGGGGCGAGGCGGGCTTCAAACCGTCCGCCGGTCATGCCCAGGTCTTGCATGGCCAGGGTGATGGCTTCGGACAAGCGGATGGCGGCGCGCTGGCGTACTTGGGTAATGCGGCGCGCTTCGGCCAGCAGGGCCTGGTGGGCATGGCGTTCGGCTTGTTGCAGGGCGTCCAGGTCGGTGTTTCGGTCCAGTTCGGCCAGGGCTTGGCGCCATTCAGCCAGGCGCTCGGGCAGGGCTTCGGGGGCACAACGGTAACGGCGCGCCAGCCCCAGCCAGCTTGCCAGCCGCTGGTCCAGTTGTTCCAGCGCGGTTGGGTCCACCTCGGTGTGGCTGGCGTGATGTTGCAGGTCGTGGCAGGTGTCTTCAATCTGGCTGAGGGCACTTTGCAGCGTCTGGGCCAACTCGGCATAGCGCGGCTCGACATGCTGTTGTGCTTCCAGCGCCTGCAGGGCACGGTGCACCAGTGCGCTGGCGCTGGGCTCGGACTCGTCCAGGGCTTGCAGGGCTGCCTGAGCGGCGTCGATCAGTCCTTGTGCATTGGCCAGCCTACCATGTTGCAGGTTGAGTTCGTCCCACTCGCCGGGCTGGGGTTTGAGCTTGTCGAGTTCGCCGATCTGCCACTGCAGTCGTTCGCGTTCCTGTTGCAGCGTGGCTTGGCGTTCGCGTGCGTCATCCAGCGTGCGCAGGGCTTGCCGCCAGGCTTGCCAGTGTTGGCGCAGCGGGGTGGTGTCGAGCTGGGCATAGCTGTCCAGCAGGCCGCGCACCGCGTCGGGCCGGGTCAGGCTTTGCCAGGCGTGCTGGCCGTGGATGTCCACCAGTGCGTCGGCCAGGGTTTTGAGCTGGCCGACGGTGGCTGCGCCGCCGTTGATCCACGCGCGGCTGCGGCCCTGAGTGTCGATGCTGCGTTTGAGCAGCAGTGGCTCGCTGGCCTCGGCGGTGAACCCGTTGTCCTGCAGCCAGGCCATCACTTCGGGCGTGGGCGTGAACTCGGCGGCAATTTCACAGCGCGCAGCGCCTTCGCGCACCACGCTGGCATCGGCCCGGCCGCCCAACACCAGTTGCAAGGCGTCGATCAGAATGGATTTGCCAGCGCCGGTTTCGCCGGTCAGCACGGTGAAGCCCGTGCTCAGGTCCAGGTCCAGTGCGCGCACGATGACGAAATCACGCAGCACCATCCGTTGCCAACTCATGTGACCACTCCCTCATTCCAGTGCAGTTTTTTGCGCAATGTATCGAAATAGCTCCAGCCCACCGGATGCAGCAGGCACAGTTCATGTGCCGATTTGCGCACCGTGATGCGGTCGCCAAGCAGCAGGCTGGTGAAGGTTTGCATGTCGAAATGGGCGCTGGCATCGCGGCCCGCGACGATTTCCACCGCGATTTCGCCAGTGGAGGGCAGCACGATGGGCCGGTTGGACAGCGTGTGTGGTGCAATGGGCGCCATGATCCAGCCCGCGATGGCTGGGTGTAGCAACGGCCCGCCGGCCGATAGCGCGTAGGCGGTGGAGCCGGTGGGCGAGGCGATGATGAGACCGTCGGCACGCTGGTTGGCCACAAAGTGGCCGTCCACCTCGACCCGCAACTCCA
>CAZGDZ010000045.1:0-10313 GCA_964524855.1 uncultured Macromonas sp. | reverse complement strand
GACTGGCTGGTGCGCCTGGGCGACGGCACCGACGAATCGCACGACCGCGTGCAGGCCGCCTTGGACTACCTCATGCCCTTCACCCAGGAGTTCTGGGCCGATGGCGCCATCGAGGCGGCGGCGGTGCAGGCAGGCGTGGACGTGAAGGCCTTGCGTGCCCAGTGGGACACCCTGGTGGACGACGCGCTGGCCGAAGCCACGCTGCAGCGTTCGCCCGCCGTGGGTTACGTGACCCAGGGCAAGAACGGCCTGCATTCCGAGCACCTGGGTTACCTGCTGACCGAGATGCAGAGCCTGGCCCGCGCCCACCCGGGCGGCCAGTGGTGAACCCCAGCCCCCAGCTGCCATGAACACCGCCGCCCCTCGTGCCCCAGGCCTCACCGGCATCGAGCTGGTGTGGGCCGCGCTGGACAGCCTGTCCGACCCCGAGATTCCCGTGGTCACGCTGCGCGAAATGGGCATCCTGCGCGACGTGCGTGCGTCCGGCACCGAACCCGGCGCGGTGGAGGTGGTCATCACCCCCACCTACAGCGGCTGCCCTGCCATGGGGCAGATCGAGGACGACGTGCGCGAGGTGCTGCGCCGCCTGCGTGTGCCCGGCCGGGTGGTGACCCAACTGGCGCCCGCCTGGACCACCGACTGGATGAGCGACGCCGCCAAGGACAAGCTACGCGCCTACGGCATCGCCCCGCCGCAAGGCCGTTGTGCCGGTGACGCGGCCAGCGCGCAAGATGCCACCAACGTGCTGCGCTTCGTGCGCGGTGCCGCCCAGCCCACGCCCGCCGTGCCGTGCCCGCACTGCGGCTCCAGCCACACCGTCGAAAGCTCGCACTTCGGCTCCACCGCCTGCAAGGCCTTGTACAAGTGCCTGGATTGCCAGGAGCCGTTCGACTACTTCAAGCCGTACTGACATGTCTGCACCCCGCTTCCACCCGCTCCCCGTCAAGCGCGTCACGCCTGAGGCCGCTGGCTCCGTGGCCATCACCTTCCAGGTCCCGGCCGACCAGCGCGACGCCTTCGCCTTCGAACCCGGTCAGTTCCTTACCTTGCGCGCCCAGGTCAACGGCCAAGACGTGCGCCGCAACTACTCCATCAGCAGCCCGCGCAGCCGTTTCGCGCAGACGGGCGAGCTGGAGGTGGGCATCCGCCCGGTGGAAGGCGGCGTGTTCTCCAACTGGGCCGCCAGCGCCATCCAGGTCGGCGACACCGTCCACGTCATGCCGCCCGATGGCCGCTTCACCGTCAAGAAGGCGCGCGCCATCCACCGCGTGGGCTTCGCGGCGGGTTCGGGCATCACGCCCATCCTGTCCATCGCGGCCACCACGCTGGAGGAACAGCCCGAATCCAAATTCACCCTGGTCTACGGCAACCGCCGCATGGGCAGCGTGATGTTCAACGAGGCGCTGCAGGACCTGAAAGACCGCTACCCCGACCGTTTCACCATGGTCCACGTGCTGTCGCGCCAGGCGCAGGAAGTGGACCTGCTGCAGGGCCGCATCGACAAGCAGAAGGTGCTGGACATCGTGGCGGCCCTGCTGCCCGCGCCCAGCATGGACGAGGTGTTCATCTGTGGCCCGGAGGCGATGATCGAAGCCACGGAGCAAGGCCTGCAGGAAGCCGGCGTGCCGGCCCACCGCATCTACACCGAACGCTTCACCACCGGCGCGGCCATGGCGGCCAAAGTGCAGGCCGACGTGGATGCCAAGCCCAGAAAGGTGGACGCATCCAAGGCCATCAAGCTGACCGTGGTGCTGGACGGCAAACAGCACGAGATGGCGCTGAGCCAGGACGAGCACGTGCTGGACGCGGCGCTCAACGCCGGGCTGGATCTGCCGTACTCCTGCAAGGCCGGCGTGTGCTGCACCTGCCGCGGCAAGGTGTTGCAAGGCGAGGTGGCGATGGACAAGAACTACACCCTGGAAGCCGACGAAATGGCGCAGGGCTACGTGCTCACCTGCCAGGCCAAGGCACTGACCGACAAAATCGTCATCAGCTTCGACGAACGCTGAGTCCGTTGGAGCCCCATGCCGGGGTTTGACGCTGCACCGCCCATGTGGCATAAATGATAGGCAGGCCGTCCGGTGTGGGCGGCGCGATCATGGAGCGGTGCGATGGGGCAAGTCAAGCAACGTTGGGTGGTGGTGGCCGCGTGTTGGGCCGCCGGTGGGGTGGGGTCGGTGTGGGCCGTGGAACGGGTGCAACCCGCCGATGCGCAGTTGGACTGCGCCGGCATTGCCACCGAGCGCGAGGCGATGAAAAAGCTGATCGACGCCGGCAGCACCGAACGCACCTTGGGCACCGCTGCTGCGGGTGGGGCCGCCAACGTGGGGGCGCAGGTCGCCACTGCCCAGGCGGCCGGTGGCCTGTTTGGCGCGTTCGGGGGCCTGGCCACCAAGCTGGCAGGGGCGGTGGCGCAAACCACGGTCGAATCCAAAATGGCGCCCGACGCGGCAGCGCAGGCCCAAGCGGCGCAAGCCCAGGCGCGCGACACGTTCCTCACCCAACTGGCCCAGGCCAAGAACTGCCAGGCCGGTGGCGGTGGCACCGCCCTCAGCCCCGAAGCCTTCCAACAGGTGGCCGGCTTGGCCACCGCGCCTGTCGTGCCCCTGTCGGCCGAGGCGGTGGCCAGCGCCGCGCCCGACGCCCTCACGCCCCTGTCCACCGACGGCCTGGTCGAAGGCAAGATCGACCTCAAAGGCAAACGGGTGCACCTGACCGAATACCGCGTGCTGTTCGATGTGGGCGGTGAGGTGTCCGGCAGCACCCGCGCCGGCTACCTGTTCGGCACCGATTACGGCGCCACCCGCGTCACCGTCACCTACAAGGTGCCCAACCCCGACGTCGCCGCCTTCCAGGCCATCACCGATCGTGCGTTCGCCGACTTCAAGGCGCGCATGGCCGCCGCCGGGGTGGACATGGTCTATGACCCCCCGGAGGGTGGTGGCGTGTACAACGCCACCGAGGTCGCGAGCCAGCCTGGCGCGCCAGTGTTCCTCAAGAACAACCAGGGTTATGGCCAGCGGCAGATGCTGGTGATGGCGCCCACCGGCATGAAGCTGGTGTCCCGGGGGTTTGCAGGCATTGGCGCGGGCGACATCGGCAAGCGCATCGATTGGAGCAAGAAGGGCTGGGATGGCCTGTCCGTCACCCAGACGGTCAACATCGCGACGCTGGAGTCGTCCGGGTCGGGTTCGGCCATTTTGCGGCGCAGCTCGTCGGCCGAAGCCTCGTCGCAATTGACGGTGGGCAACCCGCCGGGCGAGTTCGCGGTGCAGGCCCACGTGGGCGGCGGCTTGGTCAAGTTCAACCGCAGCGTGGAGGTGCCGGGGGTGTTCGCCCAGTTCCGCACCGTCAAGGACTACGACAGCAACCAGGACCCCACCATGCGCGCGCTGGGCGTGATGCAAAACATGATGGGCCAGGCCGCCAACCGCAGCCGCCGGGTGGACAAGGAAGTGGACCTCAATGGCCCCGCCATGGCCCGCCTGTCGCTGCAGGGGCTGGCCACCGCCAACCAGGCGCTGGCCAGCATCATTGGGCAGGGCAACCGCTGAAGCGGTCTGCCCGCCTTCACTTCATGTAACTCGGCAACCACAGCGCGATGCTGGGCACCGCGATCAGGATGCCCAGGCGCACCACATCGGCCGCCACGAACGGCCACACGCCCCGGTAGATGGTGCTCAACTTCACGTCCTTCAGCAGCGAGTTGATGACGAACAGGTTCAGCCCCACGGGTGGCGAGATCAGCCCGATCTCCACCACCGTGACGATCAGGATGCCGAACCACACCGGATCGAACCCGAGTCCGGTGACGATGGGGAAGAACACCGGGATCGTCAGCAGCACGATGGCCAGCTCCTCCATCACCATGCACAGCAGCAGGTAGATGCCCATCATCACCACCACCACCATCACCGGGTGTGGGCTGAACTGCAGCACAAACTCCTTCAAGTCCGCTGGCATGCTGGTGAAGTTGATGAAGTTGGTGAAAATCATCGCCGCGATCAGGATGGTGAACAGCATCGCCGTGGTGCGGGCGCTTTCTACCAGGATGTCCATCAGCAGCCGTGGCGTGAGCGAGCCGCGCAGCAGCGCAAACATGAACGCGCCGGCCGCCCCCACGCCCGCGCCTTCGGTGGCGGTGAACACGCCACCGTAAATGCCCCCAATGACCAGCACAAACAACAGCGCCACGCCCCAGATGTTGCGCACCGCCCGCAAGCGTTCGCTCCAGTTGCGCCGTTCGGCCGGCGGGCCGGCCTTCGGGTCGCGCCAGGTCACGAACACCACCGCCAGGCACAGCAACACAATCGCGACGATGCCTGGCAGGATGCCGGCGACGAACAATTTGCCGATGTTGGTCTCGGTGATGATGCCGTAGATGACCAGCACGGTGGACGGCGGAATCAGGATGCCCAGCGTGCCACCTGAGGCAATGGCGCCGGTGGCCAGAGCGTCGCTGTAGCCATGTTTGCGCATTTCGGGGTAGGCCACGCGCGACATGGTGGCGGCGGTCGCAATGGACGAGCCGCAGATGGAGCCGAAGCCCCCCGACGCAATGATGCTGGCCATGGCCAGCCCGCCCCGGCGGTGTCCCACAAACGCGTTGGCGGCCTGGAACAGCTCGCGTGCCATGCCCGCGCGCGCCACGAAGTTGCCCATCAGCACGAACAGCGGGATGACCGACAGCACGTAGGCAAAACCGGTTTCAAACACCACTTGGCTCACGCCGGCCAAAGCGGGCGTCCAGCCGCGCATCAGGCCCAGGCCGATGACGCCTGCGATCGTCATGGCCACCGCCAGGGGAATGCGCAAAAAGGCCATCACGAAGACGGCCAGAAAACCCAGGATCGCTTCGGTCATGCTGCGCTCTCCGGGGTGTGGTGTTCACCCACGCCGGCAGGCACCCAGACCACCTGCAGCAGGTGCATCAGTGCGGTCACGGCCAGCAGGCCCGCCATGGTCCACGCCACCGGCGCCATGGGCAGTTGCAAATGCGAGGTGACTTCACCGTACTCCGCGAACCGGTCGGCGCGTTTGACGAGTTGCAACGCCAGCAGCCCAAACACCCCGGCCGCCACCAGGCTGACCAGTCGGTGTTGCAGCTTTTTCAAACCGCGCGGAATCAGCGCGTCCAGCGAATCGAACACCACATGCTCGCCACGCCATGACACCAGAGGCAAGGCGCCAAAAATGACGATCACCATCAGGATTTCGGTCATCTCCAGGGCCCCGGGGATGGAGCCGCTGAGGAATTTTCGGCCGGTCACGTCGAACAGCATCAGCCACATGATGGCAAACAGGGCCAGGGCCGACAGCAGTCCGCAGGACCACTTCAACCATCGGTCTACAAGGGTGTACATGGGCAGTCAGGGGGTCAAACAACAAAAAGCCAGCGGCCACCGGTTGCCCGGCACCACTGGCTGCACAGGCAGCTGCCAGATTACTTGGTTTTCGCGATTTCGGCGCGGAATTCGGTCAGCACGGCCTTGGCGTTTTTCAAGCCCTTGGCTTCGGCGGCGGCAGCCCACTTGTCCTCAATCACCGATTGCTTGGCCTTGATTTCGTTGACAAACGCTTCGCTGGCCACGATGCGTTGCATGCCCTGCTCTTTCTGGGCGCCGTCGCGAGAGGCTTTGTCGAGTGCGTCCCAGCCTTGGCCAAACAGGCGTGCCACGTACTCGCCCGACAACTTGTCGACCGCTGCCTTTTGCTCGGCCGTCAGGCTGCGGTACTTGTCCTGGTTCATCATGAACACGAAGCTCGTGTTGTACAGGCCGCCCGGGAAAGTGGTGGCGTGCTTGAGCATGTTGAGCTTGAACGAGGCGATCGACTCATCGGGGAAGAAGGTGCCGTCCATCACGCCGGTGGACAGCAGTTCGTAAGACTCCGGTGCCGGCTTGAGGGTGGTGTTCCAGCCCATGGCCTTGGCCAGTTCGTTGATGTTGCCGCCGCCGACGCGGAACTTGAGCGACGACACATCGGCCGAAGAGTTGACCGGCTTCTTGCTGTTGAAAATGATGCCGGGGCCGTGGGTGAACACGCCCAGCACCTTCACGCCGCGGTGCTCGCCGGCGGGCACCAGGTGCTTTTGATAAACGCGGCTGTAGGCCACCGAGGTGACTTCGGCGCTGTCGCCCAGGAAGGGGAATTCGGCCATCTGGGTGAACACGAAGCGGCCCGGCGTGTAACCCTCGACCGTGTAGGAAATGTCGGCGAGGCCGTCGCGCACCGCGTCAAACGTGCCGGGAGGCGCCACCACAGCCTTGGGCAGGATGTTGCATTTGAGCGTGCCTTTGGCTTCGCGCTCCAGCGCCTCGCACCATTTCTGCTGGCTCACGCTGGCGGTGTGGGTGGGGGCCAGCCAGGAGGAAACGGTCAACACCGTCTGGCTGAACGCGGTGGTGGAGCCCATCAGGGCCAGGGCTGCGGCAAGGGCGCGAAGTTTCATGCATCGTCTCCGGAGGGTGGGTTTTAAAGCGATACAAATATCTGACATAAAACATCAGACTTGTAATGCTTTACTCTAGACCAATCCTCTGCCCTTGCACATCCTCGCAAACCCTGAGGCTGCGCGTTTCGCTCAGACAAAAAAAATCCCGGTCCTAAAGGGACCGGGATGGAAGCCTTTTTGCTGTCACACACAAAGGCGCCCGCTCAGGGAGGAAAAGCGGGGAGCCGTGGTTAGACGGCCCGGCGCCAGTATAAAACAGCGAACACAAAAATCAAAGTTTTTCCGTTAAAAAATTGTTATTTGATTCATTTGATATTTTGGGCCGGCCAATGGGCTGAAACCAATGCCCCCTTTTCACTCAGGCGCTTGCGGCATGCCAGCACATGGTGGTCTTTGCTCAGCAGGGTGGCGCGGTGGGCCACCGCGAGGTTGAGGAACACCTGGTCGTCTGGGTCGCGGCAGGCCACGCCACAGGCCGGGGCCGTGGGCACGCTGTGGGCGTGGGCGGCAAACCAGGCCTGGGCCGCATTGCGCGCTGCGGGGTCACGCGCCCAGCGGCGCTGCAGCACGGGGTAGTCCAGCACGCGCAGCCATTCGGCCGCCATGGCGGGGCAGGCCAGCCAGCGCACCTCGCCGGCTTCCACGGCCACGCGCAAGGCTTGCGCGCGCGGGTCGTGGAACACGCACAGGTCCAGCACCCAGTTGGTGTCGATCACCACACAGGGCACATCGGCCCATCCACCCAGGCTCATGCGTCGGTCGGCTTGGCGTTGGGTGTGGCGCGGGCAGACCCGGCGATCAGGTCGAAACGGAACAACCGGCATTCGATCGGGCCGTTCCACATCGGCACCCGGCGCGATGCTTTGAAGCGCATCTGGCTGGGCAGTTGCAGGTCGGGCGTGAGCAGCCAGGCAGTCCAGCCGCTGTAGTGCTTCTTCCAGTGGCTGGCCAGTTGGGCGAAAAAGTCGGTGTTTTCGCCGCCCTCGGCGAGTTGGGCGGTTTCCCGCCCCATCGGCTTGCCACTGCGGGCGCGCTGGTCGGCACGTTGCCCGGCCACGCCGGCGGCGGCCGTAGGGCGGGTTCAGCAGCATCACACCGGGGGTGGCGCTGGGGGGCATGCGCTGCAACGCATCACCACCGCGCAGTTCGATGGCGTGGGCCACGCCCGCGCGCTCGGCGTTGCGGCGCGCAAAGTCCACCATGCGGAAGGCCACGTCGCTGCCAAAAATGAACGACGCCTGGCCTGGAGGCAGCACCCTCTCTGCGGCCTGGGCCTGCTGCTTCAGGCTCTGCCACACGTGCGCCTGGTAGGGCATCAATTTTTCGAACGCAAAGCGGCGCAGTTTTCCCGGCGCGATGTTGAGCGCCAGCAACGCGGCCTCAATCAGCACCGTGCCGCTGCCGCAGCAGGGGTCGTACAGCGGCACCGGTTGGCCTTGTTCGTCCCAACCGGTCCAGCCGGTGGCGGCGATCATCGCGGCGGCTAACGTTTCCTTCAGGGGGGCGTCGCCCTTGTCCTCGCGCCAGCCGCGTTTGAACAGCGGCTCGCCCGAGGTGTCGATGTACAGCGTCACCTCTTCCTGGGTCAGGTGGGCGAACACCCGCACATCCGGCCAGCCGGTGTCGATGCTGGGGCGGGCGCCGCGCTTTTCGCGCAGCCGGTCGCAGATCGCGTCCTTCACCCGCAGTGCGGCGAAGTTCAGGCTTTTCAGCGGGCTGTGCTGGGCGGTGATCTCCACTTTCAGCGTTTCGTTCGGCGTGAACCAGATTTCCCACGCCACCGACTGGGCCACGCGGTAAACGTCGTGTTCGTCGCGGTAGGGCTGGTGGGCCAGACGCACCAGCACCCGCTGGGCCAGCCGGCTGTGCAGGTTGAGCTGCAGCGCGTTGCGCCAGGTGCCGCGCAGGGCCACGCCACCGCGCCCGGCCTGCAGTTCGCTGGCCGGCAGGCCGGTGATGCGCTGCACTTCGTCGCTGAGGAAGCCCTCGACGCCGGCGGCGCAGGGCAAAAAGAGGTTCACATCCATGGGGTCAGAGCGCCTTGCGCAGGTTGGCGGGTGCGATGCGCAAGGCTTCGCGGTATTTGGCCACGGTGCGCCGCGCGCACTCGATGCCTTGCTCTTTGAGCATGTCGGAAATTTGGTTGTCGCTCAAGGGCTTTTTCGCGTCTTCGCTGCCCACGAACTGTTTGATGAGCGCGCGCACTGCGGTGCTGGACGCGTTGCCGCCGGTTTCGGTGCCGAGTGCCGAGCCGAAGAAGTACTTCAGCTCGAACGTGCCGAAGGGCGTGGCCATGTACTTGGCGGTGGTGACGCGGCTGATGGTGGATTCGTGCAGGCCGAGTTCGTCGGCAATTTCGCGCAGCACCAGCGGGCGCATGGCGAGCTCGCCGTGCAGGAAGAAGCTGCGCTGGCGCTCCACAATCGCACTGGCCACGCGCAGGATGGTGTCGAAGCGCTGCTGGATGTTCTTGATGAACCAGCGCGCCTCTTGTAGCCTTTGCTGCATGCCCTGTGCGTTGCCGCCTTTCTGGCCGCGCAGCGCGTTGGCGTACACGTCCTGCACCCGCAGGCGCGGCATCACCTCGGGGTTGAGCTGCACCTTGAAGCCCCGGCCTTGGGCGGTGACAATGACGTCGGGTATCACGACATTGCGTTCCACGTCGGCAAAGCGGCGCCCGGGCTTGGGCTCCAGCCGGGCGATCAGCCCGAGCGCGCCCCGGATGCGTTCTTCAGGGTGGCCGCACAGCGAGGCCAGGCGCTTCACATCGCGCTTGGCCATCCATTCCAGCGGCTGCTCGCAGATGGCGAGCGCGGCCTGCGCCTCGGGGGTGTTGCGCAGGTCCAGGATCTGCAGCTTCAGGCATTCGGCCAAGCCGCGCGCGCCCACGCCCGCTGGCTCCATGTGCTGCAGCCAGTGCAGCGCGGTCTGCAGCACCTGCAGCCACTCTTCTTCGCGCTCCAGCCGGGCCTCGGCGGGCAGGGCGCGGCCACGGGCCTGCTCCTCCTGCGCCAGCAGGGCGGCGGCCAGTTCGGGCATCGGGTCGTCCAGGTAGCCGTCGTCATTGAGCGATTCGATCAGGAAGTACAGTGCCGCCTGTTCGTCGTCGTTCAGGCGCAGCGACAAGGCCTGCTCGTGCAGGTGCGCGGCCAGGCTGCGGTGTTCGCTGGCCAGGTCGGCGGCGCTGGTGCTGTCGTCGTCGTCGCGGGCGCCGTTGCGCGGCGGGGCGTCGCCGCCCCATTCGCTGTCGTCGGGGCGCAGTTCTACCGAACCATCGCCGTCCCAGCTGTCTTCCAGGCTGGCGCGGTCTTCCAGCGGCTCCCCGGGGGCCTCGGCCGAGGCTTCGTTGCCCGCGCTGTCGCTCGGGGTGGCTTCATTGCGCTCGCGTGGCGGCGGCCCGCCGTCCTGCGCCCATTCGCTGACCTGATCGCCCAGGCTCACGGGCGCGTCGGCCTGCTCCAGGCCAAAGGCCTCTCGGTCTGCGGCTTCTTGTTCGCGCTCCAAAAACGGGTTTTCGTCGAGCATCTGCTCGACTTCCTGCGCCATCTCGAGCGTGCTCAGCTGCAGCAGCCGGATCGACTGTTGCAGCTGTGGCGTCAGCGCCAGATGCTGCGAAACGCGGAGTGACAGGCCTTGCTTCATGCGCCCGGTCTTACATGCGGAAGTGTTCGCCGAGGTAGACCCGGCGCACGTCGGCGTTCTCCACGATCTCGGAAGGGGTGCCCTGCGCCAGCACCTTGCCATCGCTGATGATGCAGGCGTGGTCGCAGATGCCCAGCGTTTCGCGCACGTTGTGGTCGGTGATCAGCACCCCAATGCCACGCGACTTCAGGAAGCCGATGATGCGCTGGATTTCGAT
>CAZGDZ010000044.1:0-10347 GCA_964524855.1 uncultured Macromonas sp. | reverse complement strand
GACCTTCTTCGACATACGCGGCCTGCCGGGACTGAAGAAAAAACCCAGCACCAGCGAACTGCTGGACTGGCTCAAGCTGCTCATGGCCGTAGACATTCCGCTGGAAGCCCTGCAGAGCAAGGACGACAAGGTGGCCGTGCCGCCGCTGGTGGGCGCATTGCTGAAGAACGAGCAGGACACCACGCTGTTCGAGAAGCTGGTGTTCATGAACCAGCGCAACCGCTGACCCGCTGAAGGAACGGCCATGGCATTCGTGGAACCCGTCACCCTCAGTGCCCACGGGGTCACATTGGTGCCTCTGAGGCTGGAGCATGAAAACGGCTTGAAGGCTGCCGCCGCAGATGGTGAGTTGTGGACGCTGCGCATCACCTCGGTGCCTGAGCCTGAGAACACCCGCCGTTACATCGAAGACGCCCTGGCCATGCGCGAGGCAGGCAACCGCTTTGCCTTTGCGGTGACGGACAGTGCCACTGGCGAAGTGCTCGGTTCCACCAGCTACCACGACATCATCCCGGCCGTGCGGCGCGTGGAAATTGGGTACACCTGGTACGCCCAAAGCCACCAGCGCACGCACCTGAACACCGTGTGCAAACTGCTGATGATGGGCCACGCCTTTGACACGCTGGGCTGCCACGTGGTGGGCTGGCGCACCGACAACTACAACTTCGCGTCGCAACGCGCGATTGAGCGCCTGGGCGCCAAAAAAGACGGCGTGATACGCGGCCACGCCCTGCGCCGCGATGGCACCATCCGCGACACCGTGATGTACAGCATGCGCAACGGTGAATGGCCGGAGGCGAAGGCGCAACTGCTGTACCTGTTGAAGCAGCGCGGCACCATCGGCTGAGGTGCGAAAGCAGACATGCGGAGGCAGACATGCTGATCGATTTCTTCTACACGCTGCGCGCCGCGAAGCTGCCGGTGTCAGTGAAGGAGTACCTGACGCTGCTGGAGGCATTGAAGGCCGACGTGGTGGGCCCGCGCAACCCGGACGCCTGCACGCTGGACGACTTTTATTACCTGAGCCGCACGGCGCTGGTGAAGGACGAGAAGCACTACGACAAGTTTGACCGCGCCTTTGCCGCCTACTTCAAGGGCGTGGAGATGCTGGCGGATTTCAACCAGGAGATTCCCGCCGACTGGCTGCGCAAGGAGTTGGAGCGGCTGCTCTCTGACGAGCAAAAGGCCAACGCGCCCAAGATGGATTGGGACGAGCTGATGGAGACGCTGAAGAAGCGCCTGGAAGAGCAGAAAGAACGCCACGAGGGGGGCAGTAAGTGGATAGGCACGGGCGGCACTTCACCCTTCGGCCACGGCGGCTTCAACCCGCAGGGCATACGCATAGGCGCGAACCGGGAAAAAGGTGGCGGCAACAAGAGCGCCGTGAAGGTGTGGGACCAGCGCGCCTACCGCGACTACGACGACACCCAGGAACTGGGCACCCGCAACATCAAGATGGCATTGCGCCGCCTGCGCAAGTTTGCGCGTGAGGGCAACGAGCTGGAGCTGGACCTGCCGGACACCATTCGCGCCACGGCGGCGAACGCGAGGTGGCTGGACATCAAGATGGTGCCCGAGCGCCACAACAGCGTGAAGGTGCTGCTGCTGATGGACGTGGGTGGCACCATGGACGAACACATCCAGCGGGTGGAGGAACTCTTTTCTGCGGCGAAGAACGAATTCAAGCATCTGGAGTTTTATTACTTCCACAACTGCGTTTACGAATACATGTGGCGCAACAACCGCCGCCGCTACGCGGAAAAGTTCGAGACCTGGGACGTGATTCGCAAGTACAACAAGGACTACAAGCTCATTTTTGTGGGCGACGCCACCATGAGTCCCTACGAAATCTTGCAGCCTGGCGGCAGCGTGGAATACAACAACGAAGAAGCGGGCGCCGAATGGCTGCAACGGCTCACCCACGCCTTCCCCAAATTCGCTTGGATCAACCCCGAGCCGCAGGGCGTGTGGCAGTACCGCCAGAGCATCGCCATTGTTCAGCAGCTCATGGGCCAGCGCATGTACCCGCTCACGCTGAAGGGGCTGGAAGAGGCGATGCGGGCTTTGTCGAAGTGATGCGCGCCGGGGTGATGATGGTGTTGTGCTGGGCGTGTGCCGGGCTGCCCAGCCCAGCCTGGGCGCAGGCCGATGCTGCAGCGGCCGCGCAACCCGTGACGCCCACTGAACTGGCGTTGAGCGACACCGATCAGTTTCTGTTGGAGGTGCAAGCTCCGGCGCCGCTGGATGCCTTGCTGCAGCGCCACTTGGAATTGCGGCGTTTTCAGCGGCTGCCCGACCTGGCCCGCAGCGAGCTGGAACGGCTGACCGAGCAGGCCCCGGAAAATGTGCGCAACCTGCTGGGCACCCAGGGCTACTTCGTGCCACAGGTCAATGTGTCGCTGCTGGACGCCACCGCCAACCAACCTACGCCCACCGTGCGCTTGGTGGTGGAGCCCGGGCCACGCACCCGCATCGGCTCCGTGACGCTGCTGCTGCAAGGTGAAGCCCTCACCCGGCCCGATACCGCCGCACAGCGCGACGCGCTGGAGCGCGATTGGGGACTGCCGCAGGGTGAATCGTTCAGCCAAGCCGACTGGGACGGTGCCAAATCCCGCGCCCTGCGTGGCTTCAGCACCTACCGTTACCCACGCGCCCGCATCGCTACCAGCCTGGCCGACATCGACCCCCAAGCCCACCTGGCGCACCTGTACCTGGAGATCGACGCTGGCACCGCACACAACTTCGGCCCGCTGGACGTGCAAGGCGCCGTGCGCTACGACACCACGATGGCCGAACGACTGGTGCGACTGGCTGGCGTGCGCACCGGTGAACCCTACGACGAAGCGCTGCTGCAGGCGGCCCAGCAACGGCTGGTGGACAGCGGCTATTACGCCTCGGCCTTCGTGGTGCTGGGTGACACCACCAACCCCAGCGCCAGCCCGGTGGAAGTACGGGTACGCGAAGTGCCCCTGCAAAAAGTGACCGCTGGCGTGGGCGTGAGCACCGACAACGGCGCCCGCCTGAGCCTGGAGCACACCCACCACAAGGTGCCCGGGCTGGACTGGCGGGCGGTAACGAAGCTGCAACTGGAACGCGATGCCCAGACGGTGGGCACCGAATTCAGCTCGCCGGTGGACGAACAGGGCTGGCGCTGGATCACCAGCGGGCAATGGCAGAGCCAACAAGACGACCCGCTGACCACCCAGAGCCAGCAATTGCGCCTCGGCCAAGCCCAGGACGGCACCACGCTGGACCGAAGCTTCTTCCTCCAATACGACCGTTCCCAAATCGCCAACACCGTGCTCAGACTGGCGGATGAAGCCGAATCGTCAGTGAGTGCCAACTACGCGTGGACGCGCCGAAATTTCAACGATTTGACGCTACCTACCGCCGGTCATGGGCTGGCGGTGGAGTTGGGCGTGGGCGTGACGCTGACGCAACAACGCCGACCCTACCTGCGTGCCCGCGGCCGCTGGCAAAGCTACTGGCCCGTGGGTACTGACGGCACCCGCCCCAGCAGGGTGGCACTGCGATTGGAAGGTGGTGCCGTGTGGAGCCACGACCAAAGCCCCGTGCCCGCCACCCAACGGTTTTTGGCCGGGGGCGACAACAGCGTGCGAGGCTACAGTCTGCGCGAAATCGGCGTGCCCCAAGCCGGCGGCGGCGTGGAAGCCGGGCGTTTGCTCGCCGTTAGCAGCCTCGAGTGGCAACGCCCCGTGTGGCTGGACGGCCAGCGCAGCAACTGGGAAACCGCCCTGTTCATTGATGCGGGGGCCGTGGCCGACCGGGCCAGCGAACTGGACCCGAAAGTGGGCGTGGGCGCCGGTGTGCGCTACCGCAGCCCGGTGGGGCCGCTGCAAGCCGACTTGGCGTATGGCCTGGAGACCCGACGCTGGCGCTTTCACTTGAGCGTGGGGTTCACGTTTTGAGTGCGATTCGATCGCTTGTGCGCGCGCTGGCCCACGTGCTGGGTGGCCTGAGTGCCACCTTGGCTTGGCTGATGGGCGGCGTGGTTGCGTTGTGCTTGGCGGCCGTGGTATCGCTATGGTGGTGGAGTGGCAGCCCGCAATCGCTGGCCCAAACACTGAACTGGGCTGCGCATTGGCTGGCCGAAGACGGTGTCGCGCCGCCGCTGGTGGTCGCAGGCGCCACGGGCAGCCTGCGCGAAGGCGGCACTGTGGCCCACTTGCGCTGGCAGCGTGACGGCTTGACCGTGGAGGTGGAGCAACTGGGCCTGCGCTGGCCCACCTCCTTCTGGCTGGACGCAGCCCTCCACCGCCGGGGCGTGGTGGAACAGATATCCATCGCTCAATTGCGCATAGACGACCAACGTCCGCCAGAGCCCGATAAGCCGCGCCAGCCGCCCGCTGACCTGAGCCTGCCCTGGCTGCGCGAACTGGCGCTGGCGCTGGACGTGCAGCAAGCCACCTGGGTGGCCGACACCCCTGTGGTGCTGGGCCCCACACAAGCCAGTTACCGCTATGGCGCTAACGCCACCCACGCCGATGCCACGCCCTGGCACCACCTGCAGGTGGGAGCCTTGGAATGGCAAGACGGCCGTTACCAGGCCAAGGTCGAGCTGCAGGCGCAGCAAGCCATGGCACTGCGAGTGCAGTTGAACGGCGAACTGCAACAAACCATCCCCAGCGGACCGCGCTTGCGCTTGGCATTGAACGCATCGTTGGAGGGCGACCTTGCGCCCAGCGATGCCACGCTGCAACTCCAAGCCTCGGTGCAAGCCGACCACGATCAGCGCACCCCGCCAAGCGCCAACACGCCCCACCTGCAAGCACAGGCCGAACTGCGGCCCTGGGCCGACATGCCCTTGCACCAGGGCCGGTTGAGCCTGGCACAGATCGATCTGGCTGCGTTCTGGCCGACCGCACCGCGCACCCGCTTGAGCGGCGAATGGCAAGCAACGGCCGAGACCTCTTGGCGGTTGCAAGGGCAGTTGACCAACACCCTGCCTGGGCCTTGGGACCAGCAACGCCTGCCCCTGGAGCGCCTGAACGCCACCCTGACAGCCTCCACAGAACGCTGGACGCTGGAGCAACTGGACGCCACCGCCGCAGGCGGTACGCTGCAAGCCACCGGTGAAGCCGGGTTGCTCGACGGGCGCCCCCACCGCTGGCAGGGCGAGTTGCGCCTGCGTGGGCTGGAGCCCGACCGGCTGCACCGCAGCCTGCAGATGAGGGCTCTCGACGGCGAATTGACCGCCCGCACAGACACGCCGTCCGCCAACACCCCTCCCCTCACCCGCTTCGCGGTGAAAGTGCAACCGTCGGCCAACACCGCCCGGCGCTCGGCCCAATGGCCGGCGCCCCAACTGGCGGCCGAAGGCAGCTGGAATGGGGGCACTGAATGGCGGTTCGACCAGTTGAACCTTCAGGCATGGCAAGCCAAGTTGATCGGACAAGGCAGCCTGTCCACTTCCCCGTGGCGCTACCAAGGCGAAGCCCAACTGGAAGTACCGGGCGCGGTGATCACGCTGCGCGAAGGCAGCACCACCGACCTGAACGTGCGTTTGCACGATGTGGACCTGCTGCAACGCTGGTCGCTGCAAACCGTGGACGAAGTTGGTCGCTGGCTGCCCGGTTCCACCTTTGCACAGAACATCCCTTCGGTTTGGCGGGACTTGCGCTGGAGCGGCCAAACCAGACTGCAAGCCCGCTTGACCGGCCCAGCGTGGACGTTGCAACAGCAAGGCCAAGTTCAGGCCCTGGCCGAAGGTGTGCGCTGGCAAGCCGAACACGAGGCGCAAGCCACGGGCACCTGGTCTGCAGGCCGGCTGGACGCCACGCTGAACACCCTGACGCTGAAACTCAACAACAACCGCGACCCGCTGGGGGTCAGCGCGCAATTGCAAGGCCGTCCGGCGTTGCGCATGGAGCCGACCGGCGCACTGTCGGTGCAAGCCGGCCAACTGGCCTTGACCCCCTGGAACGCAGGTCACCGCAAGCTGCCCGCCTTGTCCAGCCAGCCACTGGAGCTGGCGTGGGACCAAGTGCGTTGGGCGGACGGCCGTTTGTCCACCCAAGGGCGTTTGAACCACCTGGCCCTGAGCTGGCTGAACGCCTGGTTCAGCAACGACACCTCGCCTCAAGGCCCGCTGCACCAAGCTGGCTTGCAGGGCGAACTGCTGCTGCAAGGCGAATGGGACTTGGACTTACCGCTGACCGCGCCGACCAGCCAAGCGCGTGCGGCCATTGCCCCGCCTCGGGCGCGGCTGATTTTGCAACGCGCTCAGGGCGATTTGACGGTGGTGCTGAGCGAGGGCCCGCGGGCCGACCGGCTGGCAGCAGGCATAACCCAAGCCGGTGTGGACCTGCGCCTGGAGAACGACCGCGCCCAGGCCACGCTGCGCTGGAACAGCCGCAACGCCGGCCAAGCACAGGCCGAAGCCAGCACCGTGTTGACCCCACCCACCGCACCAGCACCCGCCTGGTCGTGGGCGGCCGATGCGCCGCTGCGGGGCCAGTTGCAAGCAGACCTGCCGCAACTGGGGCTGTGGTCGCGGCTAGCGCCGCCGGGCTGGCGCCTCAGTGGCCGCCTGCAGGCAGAAACCACCCTCAGCGGCACCCGGGCCCAACCCGAGTGGCAGGGCAACCTGCAGGCCAGCCAGTTGACCATGCGCTCGCTGGCCGATGGGCTGGACTTCAGCGACGGCGAACTGCGCGCCAGCGTGGCGGGTGAAACCCTCACCATCCAAAGCTTGCAATTGCGGGGTGCTGGCGGCACGGCGGGCGGCTTGCTCAGCGGCGGCGGCACGGCCTCGTGGGCCGCCCGCGAGGTGGACGGGCAACGCGTGCGCGAACCCGTGATCGACCTGCAACTGCGCGCCGAGCGCCTGCGCTTGCTGGCCCGGGCCGACCGGCGCCTGACCCTCAGCGGCGAACTCAACGCCCGCCTGCGCGGCCAGCGGCTCGACCTGACCGGGCGGCTCGACACCGACCAAGCCCTGTTCCTGCTGCCCGACGAAAGCACGCCCAGCCTGGGCAGCGACGTGGTGGTGCGCGGCACCGAACGCCCACCCGGCTTCGGCGCTGGCTCGCCGGTGCAGGCGCATGTGAACGTGGAATTCGGGCTTGGCGACAACTTTCAGGTGCGAGGCATGGGCCTGAACACCTACCTGAAAGGCAGCTTGCGGATCGCGGCTTCGCCTGCCCAAAGTGGTCCACAAATCACCGGACAGGTGCAAACCGTGCGCGGCAGCTACCGGGCCTACGGCCAGGCCCTCAACATCGAACAGGGCGTGGTGCGCTTCAACGGCCCGGTGGACAACCCCGCCCTAGACATTCTGGCACTGCGGCCCCACCCCAGCCAGCGCGTGGGCGTGCAAATTGGTGGCACCGCCCAGGCCCCACGCGTGCGTCTGTACGCCGAGCCCGACATGCCCGACAGCGAAAAACTCGCCTGGCTGGTGCTGGGCCGCCCGGCCACCGGCGCGGGCGCAGAAGCGGCGGTGCTGCAACAGGCCGCCCTGGCGCTGTTGAGTGGCAGTGGCAGCGCCAACGACGGCTCGTTGACCCGGTCGCTCGGCCTGGACGAACTCAGCTTCCAGGGCGAAAGCACCGCCACCGACGGCACCACCACCAGCGCCGCCCTCACCCTGGGCAAACGCATTTCCAGCCAGTTGTACGTCAGCTACTCCCGCAGCGTGACTGGCGCCATGGGCACCGTGGCGGTGTTTTACGACATTTCACGCTTCGTGACCCTGCGGGCCCAGGCGGGCGACGACAACGCGATCGACCTGCTGTTCACCCACAGCTTCGACGGCCGCAACGTGCCCTGATGCAGCCACGTACAATCGTCGCGCCCCTCTCCGTAGTTCAATGGATAGAACGGCCGCCTCCTAAGCGGCAAATACAGGTTCGATTCCTGTCGGAGGGACCATACACCCATGAAACCCTTCCGCCGCCCTGAGCAGATTGACCTGCTGCCCTACATGGCCAAGTGGCTGCTGCTGGCCACTGGCGTCGCGGCGCTGGCGGGCACCGCGTCTGCGTTTTTTCTGTTCGCCCTGGACTGGGCCACCGACACCCGAAGCGCGCACCGCTGGCTGATCTGGTTGCTGCCCATCGCCGGCTTTGCGGTAGGCTGGATTTACCTGCGCTTCGGCCAGCAGGTGGAGGCCGGCAACAACCTGCTCATCGACGAAATCCACGACCCCAAAAAAGTGGTGCCCTTGCGCATGGCGCCCCTGGTGCTGGGTGGCACCGTGATCTCCCACCTGTTCGGCGCCTCGGTGGGCCGCGAAGGCACGGCCGTGCAGATGGGCGGCGCGCTGGCCGACCAGTTCACGCACCTGTTCAAACTGCGCCCAGAAGACCGGCGCATTCTCCTGATGGCGGGCATCAGCGCGGGGTTCTCGTCGGTGTTTGGCACGCCCCTGGCGGGTGCGATTTTTGCGCTGGAAGTGCTGGCCGTTGGCCGCTTGCGCTATGACGCCATCCTGCCGTGCCTGGTGGCAGCCATCGTGGCCGATCAGGTGGGGCTGCTCTGGGGCGTACACCACACCCACTACGCCATCGGCGCCGTGCCCGCGCTGACGCCCTGGGCGCTGGCGGCGGTCGTCATCGCAGGCATCTGCTTCGGATTGACGGGCAAGGTCTTTGCGGAACTCACGCACGCCCTGTCGGCATGGATGAAAAAAGCTATTGCCTATGCCCCGCTGCGCCCCATGGCTGGCGGTGTGGTGGTGGCCGCCATCGTCTGGTTTTTGGATGCTGACCGTTACATTGGCTTGGGCATTCCGGTGATCGTTGAGGCCTTTGAACAACCTGTGGCGCCTTACGACTTTGCGGCCAAAATGGCCATGACGGTCGCTTCCCTGGGCAGCGGATTCAAGGGCGGCGAAGTGACGCCGCTGTTTTACATTGGCGCCACTTTGGGCAACGCCCTGGCCCCGCTGCTCGACATGCCATTTGCACTGTTGGCAGGGTTGGGCTTTGTGGCGGTGTTCGCGGGCGCCGCCAACACACCCATCGCCTCGACCTTGATGGCGATGGAACTGTTCGGTGCCGAAGTCGGCGTGTTCGCGGCCATTGCTTGCGTGGTGAGCTACTTGTTTTCGGGGCACAGCGGCATCTACCGCGCGCAGCGGGTCGCACACGCCAAGACACCGGCCCGGAAAAACAAGAACGACAGCCCCTGACTGACAGGGTCAGCTGCGGCTGCGCAAAGTCCGGCTCAGCAAGATCACCGGAATCAAGCCCACCGCCACCAGCGTCAATGCCGGCAAGGCCGCTTCGCCCAGGCGTTCATCGCGGGCCAATTGGTAGGCCACCACCGCCAGCGTGTCGCTGTTGAACGGGCGCAGCACCAGGGTGGCGGGCAGTTCTTTCATCACGTCCACAAACACCAGCAACGCCGCGGCCGCCGTGGAACGGCGCAACAAGGGCCAATGCACGCGGGCCATCAAACCCCAGCCGGTGCTGCCCAGCATGCGGGCCGAGTCGTCCAGGCTGTGGGGAATGCGCGCGTAGCCGCTCTGCACCGATTGCAAGGCCACTGCCGAGAACCGCACCAGGTAGGCCCAGACAATGCCCAGTGCGGTGGCGGTGACCCAGTACCCGACGCTGGTGTCGGGCGCCACGGCCTGCAACCACCCCACCGGCAGCAACAGGCCCACCACAATCACCGCGCCCGGCACGGCATAGCCCAGCCCCACCACCCGCACGGCCGAAGCCGTGACCCAGCCGGGCTGGCGCCGCTGTGCGTAGCCCAGGGCCAAAGCCACCGCCGTGGCCAGCGCGGCACTGACGCCGGCCAGCCACAGGCTGTTGCCCGCCCATTGCACAAACCCCGACCAGGGCAATTCGTCCCAACCACCCAGCAGCGGGCGCAACATGAACACGACCGGCAGGGCAAAACCGAACACCACTGGCAAACTGCAGACCAGCCACGCGCCCACCAGCCCAGCGCCTTTCAAGCGCGCGGGCTGCGACTCAGCACCCCCGGCGCGCCCGCCCCGGTTGCCCACGAAACGCATCCGCTGCTGGGCGCGGTGTTCCAGCCACAGCAACAGGCCCACCGTGGCCAGCAGCAAGGTGGCCAACTGGGCCGCCGCCAGCCGGTTGTCCATCACCAGCCAGGCCTTGTACACCCCGGCCGTGAAGGTTTGAATGCCGAAGTAGCTGGACACGCCAAAGTCGGCCAAGGTCTCCATCAGCGCCAGTGCAACGCCAGCCGCCACCGCCGGTCGGGCCAAGGGCAGGGCCACCTCGCGCACCCGGCGCGACAGCGGTGCGCCCAGCAAGCGGGCCGCCTCCATCAACTGGGCGGCGCGTTCGATCAAGGCGGTGCGCGCCAGCAGTGAGCTCGACCGCGTCACCACTCCGTCGCTGC
>CAZGDZ010000043.1:8778-10355 GCA_964524855.1 uncultured Macromonas sp. | reverse complement strand
CGGCGAGCCGTTCGAAAGTGCAACGCCGGCGGGGCTGGTGCGCGCGATCCGCGAGGCCCTCCCGGCGGAGGATCTCGTCTACCTCGGCGACACCGCGCGCGTGCCCTACGGGACGCGCAGCGCGAACACCGTCATCCGCTACGCCCGGAGCTGCGGCCGGATGCTGGAGCGGCGCGGCGTGAAGATGCTCGTGGTGGCGTGCAACACCGTGAGCGCCGTGGCGCTCGACATGCTCCGGGTGGAGCTCGACATGCCCGTGCTCGGCGTGATCGAGCCGGGCGCCCGCGCGGCGGTGGCGGCCTCGCGCACCGGGCGGATCGGCGTGCTCGCCACCGCAGGCACGGTGGGCAGCGGTGCCTACCCGCGCGCCGTCGCGGGGCTCGAGTCGCGCGCCGACGTGAAGCAGCTGGCCGCGCCGCTGCTCGTGCCACTCGCCGAGGAGGGCTGGCTCGAGGGCGAGGTGCCGCGCCTCGTGGTGCGCCGCTACGTCGAGGAGCTGCTCGCGCCCGGCGGTCAGGTCGGCGGCTCGGGGATCGACGCGCTGGTGCTCGGCATTGATGTGGCCTGTCGCATGGGCAACGTGGTCTACCCCCAGCACTACGACCGGGGGTGGCACATCACCGGCTCTACCGGCACCCTGGGCGCTGCTGCGGCGTGCGCCCGCCTGCTGGGCCTCAACGCGCGGCAGACCGCCATGGCGCTGGGCATCGCGGCGTCTCAGCCGGTGGGCTTGCGCGAACAATTCGGCACCATGACCAAGCCCTTCCACCCAGGCGGCGCCGCCCGCGCGGGCCTCATGTCCGCACTGCTCGCCCAGCAGGGTTTCACCGCCAGCGAGCGGGCACTCGAAGCCCCGCGCGGGTGGGCGCAGGTGTTTTCGACAAAGTACGACTGGAACGAAGCGACCGACGAGCTGGGCCAACGCTTCGAAATCAGTTTCAATGCCTACAAGCCCTTTGCCTGCGGCATCGTCATCCACCCCAGCATTGACGCCTGTGTGCAGCTGCGCCAACGCGGCGTCCAGCCCGAGGACGTGGAACGCATCGATCTGCGGGTCCACCCCCTGGTGCTTGAGCTCACAGGCAAAAAGGAGCCGGCCGATGGCTTGCAGGGCAAGTTCAGCGTCTACCATGGCTGTGCCGCCGGGTTGATCTTCGGGCAGGCCGGCGAAACCGAGTATGCGGACGACATCGTCACCCGCGCCGACGTGGTGGCACTGCGCCGCAAGGTGAACGCGGTGGTGGACACCAGCATTCGGGAGGAGAGCGCCGACGTCACAGCCACCCTGCGCAATGGCGAGTCGGTGCACGTGTTTGTGGAGCACGCCATCGGCTCCATCCAGCGCCCGATGACAGACCACGACCTGGCCGCGAAATTCCACCAGCTGTGCGACCCAGTGATTGGCAAGGTGCAAGCGACCGCGTTGCTCGACGCCTGTCAACGCCTGGCCTCGGCCCCGAACGTGGGCGAAGTCGTCCGCTGCATGGTGAAGCCATGAGCGAGGCGCCTCGTCCCGTCATCGTCGTGCTGGACGACTGGGAGCGCTCCCTGCCTCGACTGGCAGACTTGTCGGCCAG
>CAZGDZ010000043.1:0-8768 GCA_964524855.1 uncultured Macromonas sp. | reverse complement strand
CATCGGTGCGCAGGCCGATGTCCGCTTCCACCACGAACCGCTGCAAGGGGACGCCCTGTTACAAGCCCTGCAGCCCGCCGACGCGGTGGTGCTGATGCGGGACCGCACGCCCTTTCAGGCCACTTTGGCCACCCAACTGCCTCGGCTTCGGCTGCTCGTCTACACAGGGACACGCAACAACACGCTGGATACTAGCGCCCTGCACCAGCGTCAAATCCCGGTGTGCCACACGCCTTGGGGCCCCTCGAAAGACAGCACCTGCGAATGGACCTGGACCTTGATCCTGGCGGCCACCAAGCAACTGGAAGCGCGCCAGCAACACCTGCGCTCAGGCCAATGGCGGCCGGGCCAGCCGGCAGCCCTGCCCGGGGTGCTGGCTGGCCAGACCCTGGGGCTGATCGGTCTGGGGGAAATTGGCGGGAGGGTCGCGCGGGTCGCCCGCGCATTTGGCATGCGCGTTCTGGCCTGGAGCCCCCACATGACACCCGAACGGGCCAACGCCCAAGGCGCGGAATCCGTCCCGCTGGAAACGCTGCTGACCGAGTCACAGATCGTCAGCCTGCACCTGGTTCCCACGGCAACGACGCGCCACCTGCTGAACGCCGAGCGCCTCTCACTCATGGCACCTGGCAGCCTGCTGGTGAACACATCCCGGTCGGCCCTGGTGGATACCAAAGCGCTGATCACAGCCTTGCGGCTGGGCCAGCCTGGCATGGCCGCCCTGGACGTGTTCGACAGCGAGCCCCTGCCTCCTGACAGCCCGCTGCGCACGCTGGACAACGTGCTGTTGACCCCCCATATGGGCTTCGTTTCCGAACCGGTGTATCGCACGTTCGCCCAAGGCGTGACCGAGTGCCTACAAGCGTGGCTGACGGGTCAACCGCTACCCCGCCAGTTGCCCAGGGAGTGAGCACCACCGCCATGGCCACGCCCCAAACGCTGCGCGAAATCTTCTGGGTGTTCAGCCTCATGGGGCTCCAGGGCTTCGGCGGGGTGATGGCGGTGGCCCAGCGCGAACTGGTGGACAAACGCGGTTGGTTAACGCCCGACACGTTCCTGGAAGACTGGGCCGTGGCCCAGGTGATGCCCGGCCCCAACGTGGGGAACCTGGCCATCATCGTGGGAGAGCGCTACATGGGCACAGCGGGGGCAGCAGCGGCCGTGCTGGGACTGTTTGCCCTGCCTTTCCTGTGTCTGTTGGGCCTGGCTACTGCCTACGCTGCGGCACCAGGGAATGCCACGGTCACCGGCATGCTGCGGGCCGTGGGGATGGTGGTGGTGGCACTCATCACCGTGACGGCGCTCAAGCTGGCACCGGCGTTGGTGCGCCATCCGGCAGGTTGGCGGGTGTGTGCCGGGATCAGCGTCGCGACATTGGTGTGCGTCCTCGGGTTGCGGTGGCCTTTGTGGATGGTCTTGCTGGTCGTCGGCGGTGGCTCCTGCCTCTGGACTTACCGCTGCCTGCAGCGGACACCGAATCGGGCCTCGGCATGACCTTGTCGCTGTCGCTGTTCGACTGGGCGCAATTCCTGCTGCACTTCATGGGACTGTCGCTCCTGGCGGTGGGCGGAGGGCGGAGGGCCCAGCGTGCTCCCTGGCATGCACCACTACCTGGTAAACCAGCAGCACTGGCTCACACCCGGGCAGTTCACCGCCTCGGTGGCGCTGGCGCAGGTGGCGCCCGGGCCCAACATGCTGTTTGCCGCCATGATGGGTTGGCACGTGGGGCTGAACGCTGGCGGCTTCGGTTGGGCCGTGATGGGAGCTTTCGCAGGATTGGTGGGCATCGTATTGCCCAGCGCCTGTCTGACGCTGGTCGCAACCCGTTGGACCCGACACCACGCCAGACACCCAGCGGTACGGGCGTTCAAGCTCGGCATGGCCCCCCTGGTGGTGGGGCTGATGTTGTCCAGCGCAGCCTTGCTGGCCTCGCCCTACCAGGGCGCTGGGGAACATGCGGGTTTGTGGTTGCTGGGCGTGGTGGCTCTGGCGCTGCTGTAGCGCACACGCATTCACCTGGTGTGGGTACTGCTGCCGGCTGCGGCACTGGGCGGATTGGGGTGGGTGTGACACCTCGGCTGGACTACAACTCCAGAAACACCACCACCTCCGCGCCCTCGGTCAGCGATTCCTGCTTTCGCACCTGCGCCTTCACCGGCAGCAGGTACGAGCCCGACGCCTTGTCGGGGAAGACCGAAGTCTTCCAGGCGGTGTCGCCGATGCACGCCCGCACCCGCACCGACCCAAACCCCACCTTGGCCGCGTGCGGACGGATGCGGGCCGCCAGCTCCACCGGCAGGGTGACGAAGTACCACGCGGTGGGGCCGGCGTATTTCCACAGAACCGCCTGGAAGGCGAATGCACTGGGCTCCATGCGCCTGATTATCGGCGGCCACTTGACCATCGGCGGCCCTACCGCAAGGGCGTTTCGCGGCGTGGGCCTCATTTCAAAGGCAGAATGCGGTCAGCTCAACCCCTGACCACCATGCCCCCCAAGGAATTTTCATTTCTCGCACGTGTACGGGCCGCGTTGCCCGGGCTTCGCCCTGCCGAGCGCCGGCTGGGCGAGTTTGTCTGCGACTTCCCTGGAGAACTCGCCAGTTACTCGGGTTCGGAGCTCGCGGAACTGGCCCACGTTTCCAAGGCCACGGTGTCTCGCTTCGTCAAATGTCTGGGGTACGAGAGCTACGAAGAAGCGCGACGCCATGCCCGAGAAGAAAAGCAAACGGGCTCTCGGTTGTTTCTCAGCACCAGCGCAGACAGCGGCTCGGTGCAGTCCGTGGCGGCGCACGTGGCGCAAGGCATCGCCAACCTGCAAACCACCTTCATGTCCATCACGGACGCGCAGATCGACGGGGTCGCTCAAGCGTTGCTGGATTCGCGCAAGGTCTGGGTCAGCGGTTTTCGCAGCAGCCACGCCTTCGCGACCTACCTGCAATGGCAACTGACCCAGGTGGTCGAGCAGATCGTCGCCATACCGGGTGGAGGTCAGACGCTGGGTGAGCACTTGGTGAGCTTCACGCCGAAAGACCTGGTCATCGTTTTCGGGCTGAGACGCCGTGTGGCGCGAACGGACCAACTGCTCGACGCGATCTCGGCAAGCCGGGCCAAATTGCTCTACATCACCGACGAAGGCATCCCCTTCGAAACCCGGTCCACCTGGCACTTCCGATGCCAGTCGCTGGCCCCCGGACCGCTGTTCAACCACGTGGCCGTGACTGCACTGTGCCACCTGATGGCATCGCGTGCCATCGAAAAAGCCGGGGCTGCGGGCCGCAAGCGCCTGCGCGGCATCGAAGCACTCAACGACAGCCTGGAAGAACTCTGATTCCTGCGCACGCCACCCATCGGGCGTGACGCACCACGGCGGGGAATGCGAAGGCATTCAGCCCCGGAACCGTGCCATCCAACACCCCAGAGTCGTGCATTCCATCAGGGGTTTACCCTCGGTTGCACTCCGCCCTGCTTGAAACTATAGTTTCACAAATCCTGGCAAGAAACTTGCGTTACATGTCAAGTCGGGCTGGGATCGTCCCGGACACCGATGTGCCGCAATGAAAGGAATCACCATGGCTGCCTCACCGTTGACCTTCCGTACCTTCCGCCGTTACGTTGCTGCGCTGGCGATCTGCTCGGCCAGCAGCGTCCTGCTCCCAGCCCATGCCCAGACCATCCCCCTGAAGGTGCTGGGCCAGCCCGCCGGCTCGGGGCTGATACAGAAAAACAAGGAGCAGCCATTCTTTGAGAACCTGGCCACCAAGGCCAACATCGCCGCCACCGTCCAGTACGTGCCTGTAGACGTCGCAGGCATCCCCGACACCGACGGCTTGCGGGTTCTGAGGTCGGGCCTGTTTGACATCGTTTCCATCCGTGGCCCCCAGGTGAGCCGTGACGAACCGATGCTGCTGGGTTTCGATCTCGTGGGACTCAACACAAGCTTCGAAGCAGGCCGTAAGAACACCAACGCGTACTTCGCTGCGGTCGACAAACGCCTGCAATCCAACTTCAATGCCAAGTTGCTCGGTGTCTGGCCCGCCGGCCCACAAATCATCTTCTGCAAACCCCAGGTCAAGGGGCTGGCAGACCTCAAAGGCATGAAGGTTCGCGTGGGCGACCAGAGCAGCGCGAACTTCATCGCCGGCCTGGGCGCAACGGGCGTGCCCATGCCGTTTGGCGAGGTTCAACAAGCGCTGGCCCGTGGGGTGGTCGATTGCGCGATCACGGGCCCGGCATCGGCCAACGCCGGCGGCTGGCCCGAAGCCACCACCACGGTTCTGCCCGTCGCGCTGCAGTTGGCCGTGAACGGCTACGCCATCAACCTGAACTCGTGGAAAAAGCTCTCCGCCGCGGACCAGGACAAACTGCAAAAGGCCGTCAAAGCTTTGTCCGACGACATCTGGGCCTATTCCCAATCGCTGTACGACGACGCGATGCGCTGCAACACCGGCGCCAGCCCCTGCCAAATGGGCAAGCCCTACAAGCTGAACGTGGCACCGGTCACCCAGGCCGATCTGACGACGGTCAAGAACGCCTTGACCGAACGCTCCCTGCCGGTCTGGGCCAAGCAGTGCAATGCCGTCAATGCGGGCTGCGAAGCGGAGTGGAAAGCCACGGTGGGCAGCGGCCTTTGAGTCCCCATTCAGGAGCTGACCATGCAGCGCTACACTCGCGCCGCCAGCCTGATCTTCGGCGTCATGATGCTGGTGCTATCGGTGGCCGTGACGCTGGAGACATTGCTGCGCAAACTGTTCTCCATCTCGCTGGGCGGCGTTGACGAGCTGTCGGGGTACGCGATCGCCCTGGGCGCCCCTCTGGCGTTCGCGGTGGCCTTGCTGGAGCGATCGCACATCCGCATCAACCTGCTCTACCTCCGGCTCAAGCCCAAACCCCAGGCCTGGCTGGACGCGCTGGCGACGCTGACGCTGGGGGTGCTGGCCCTGTTCTTGTTCGTTTTCACGATCAAGACGGTGCTGGACACCCAGCAGTACCAGTCGATTGCGCAAACCCCCTGGGCCACGCCGCTGATCTACCCCCAGTCGCTGTGGCTGGTCGCCATGCTTGCCTTTGCGCTGCCGGCGGCGTGGCTGATGCTGCAAGCGCTGGTGCTCCTGTTCAAACGGGACTGGAGCGAGTTGACCCGACGGTTCGGCCCGGAGTCGATTGACGACGAGCTGAAAGCGGAACTTGAAGACCTGCAACGGCGCTGAAGGACGAACACGATGAGCATCACCTATATCGCTCTGGGCTTCGTGGGCATGCTGGCACTGATGTTCCTCAGCATTCCCGTCGCTTTCTCGATCATCGCGGTGGGAACGCTGGGCGGCTACCTGGCCTACGGCCCGCCGCTGATCGACATGATGGGAGGCGTCGTCTGGGGCACGCTGAACAACTCGGTCATGACCGCGATCCCGCTGTTCATGCTGCTGGGCGAAGTGCTGCTGCGCGGTGGCATCGCCGACAAGATGTTCGATGCGCTGGCCGTGTGGCTGGGCCGGTTGCCCGGCGGGCTGTTGCACACGAACATCGGCACCTGCGCGCTGTTTTCCGCCACGTCTGGCTCGTCGGTGGCTACCGCTGCCACGGTGGGCACGGTCGCGCTGCCTGCACTCCAGTCCAGGGGCTACCCTCTGCCTGCATCCCTGGGGTCACTGGCCGCCGGCGGCACGCTAGGCATCCTGATCCCGCCCAGCGTCAACCTGCTGGTCTATGGATCGCTGGCCAACGTTTCGGTGGGGCAGTTGTTCATCGCCGGCGTCATCCCCGGGCTGGTCATGACGGCCCTGTTCTCGATCTACATACTGCTGGCGCAATCCAAGGCGAGCAAGAACGACACCGGCACGCACGTGCCTTGGGCCGAGAAGGTCGCACTGCTGCGCCATCTGGTGCCACCCGGAGTCATCTTCCTGGTGGTCATGGGCAGCATTTACGGGGGCCTGGCCACCCCCACGGAGTCCGCTGCGCTCGGGCTCACGGTGGCGCTGTTCTTCGTGTGGAGGACCGGTCGCCTGAACCTCACCCTGCTGGAGCACTGCTTCACCCAAGCCGCGCGCACCACGGGCATGGTGGTCCTGATCATCGTGTGCGCGCTCCTGCTCAACGTGACGCTGTCGATGCTGGGTGTGGCCCAGGCCATCACCCAGTGGGTGTCGCAACTGGGCCTCGGCCGCATCGAACTGCTGTTGCTGCTGGTGGTGTTCTACATCCTGCTCGGCATGTTCATGGACGCCATGTCCATGCTGGTGCTCACCGTGCCGATCGCCGTCCCCATGGTGATGGCGGTGGGGGCCGATCCCATCTGGTTCGGCGTCTTCATCGTGGTGATGTGCGAAATCGCGCTGATCACGCCGCCACTGGGCATGAACCTGTTCGTGGTGCAAGGGCTGCGCCGCGACGGTGGCAGCTTTGCCGACGTGGTCTCCGGGTCGCTGCCCTACGTCTTCATCATGATCGGATTCACCGTGCTGCTGATCGTGTGGCCTGAACTCGCGCTGTGGCTGCCCCAAACGGTATCTGGGCGATGAAGCACGCCGCTCAACACCCACCGCCCAAACCGCCGCCGCTTCGCATCTTGGTCATCAACCCCAACACGAACGCGGCGGTCACGCAACGCGTGCGCGACGTGGCGCGGCGATTTGCATCCCCACAGATCGAGTTGTCGGTCATGAACCCCGACCACGGCCCGCTGTCGATCGAAAGCCCGCCCGAACGGGCGGCCGCCGAGATCGAGGTGGAGCGCCTGCTCCGCTCGCACCTGGACTACGACGCCTACGTGCTCGCCTGCTTCGACGACATCGCGCTCGAAGCCGCGCGCGACCTGGTGAGCGTTCCCGTGGTGGCCACCTGCGAAGCGGGCATACGCGCCGCACGCCAGGCGTCCGCTCGGTTCGGTGTGGTGACCACCGTGCATTCAGCGGTACCGGGTATCCGGCAACTGCTGCACCGCTACGGGGGGGGAAGCGATTGCTCGGTTCGCGCAGCGGGGATCGGCGTGGCCGCCGCCGCGAGCGCCGAAACGGAGGTGCTGGACCGTATCGTGGCAACCGCACAGGAAGCCATCGAGCTGGAGGGGGCAGACGTGATCCTGCTGGCTTCCGGCGGTTTGACGGGGCTGGCCGACACCGTGGCACAACGCTGCGGAGTCCCCGTACTCGACGGGGTGGCCTGTGCCATCGAGCAAGCGGTCATGGCACTGCGCCCACCCACCTGACACCCACTTCGACAGTGATCGCCCGACTCGCCCCCTTCTCGATCACTCCACCGTCACCGATTTCGCCAAATTCCTCGGCTTGTCCACGTCCGTGCCCTTGGCCAGGGCCGTGTGGTACGCCAACAGTTGCAGTGGCACCACGTGCAATATGGGGCTGAGCACACCGTAGTGCTCCGGCATGCGGATGACGTTCAGCCCTTCGCCGCTGGCGATGTGGGTGTCCGCGTCGGCCAGCACGTAGAGCACGCCGCCCCGCGCGCGCACCTCCTGCATGTTGCTTTTCAGCTTTTCCAACAGCGCGTCGTTGGGCGCCACCGTCACCACCGGCATGGCGCTGGTCACCAGGGCCAGCGGGCCGTGCTTCAACTCGCCAGCGGGGTAGGCTTCGGCGTGGATGTAGCTGATCTCCTTAAGCTTCAACGCCCCTTCCAGCGCAATCGGGTAGTGCAAGCCACGACCCAGGAACAGCGCGTTGTCTTTCTGGGCAAACGCCTCGGCCCACTGGATGAGCTGCGGTTCCAGCGCCAGCACGGCCTGCAAAGCCACCGGCAGGTGGCGCATGGCCTTCAGGTGCTGTGCTTCGTCGTCAGCACTCAGTCGGCCTTTGGCCTGGGCCAGCGCCAGCGTCAGCAGGAACAACCCCGCCAACTGGGTGGTGAAGGCCTTGGTGCTGGCCACCCCAATTTCCACCCCGGCGCGGGTGATGTAGGCCAACTCGCATTCGCGGACCATGGCGCTGGTGGCCACGTTGCAAATGGTCAGCGTGTGCGTCATGCCCAGGCTTTGTGCGTGGCGCAGCGCGGCCAGGGTGTCGGCGGTCTCGCCGCTCTGGCTGATGGTGACGACCAGCGTCCTCGGGTTGGGCACGCTGGTGCGGTAACGGTATTCGCTGGCCACCTCCACTTGGGTGGGAATACCGGCAATGCCCTCAAGCCAGTACTTGGCGGTGCAGCCGCTGTAGTAGCTGGTACCACACGCCAGGATGAGCACGTTGTCGATCTCGTTGAACACGCGCCAGGCGGCGGTGGCCTGCTCGCCCTGCCCGTCGAACAGTTCAGGCGCCACACCCTCGATGCCTTCCAGCGTGTCGGCAATGGCGCGCGGCTGCTCAAAAATTTCCTTTTGCATGTAGTGCCGGTACGGGCCCAGCTCCACCGCACCGCTGTGAGCGTGCACGGTTTTCACGGGGCGTTGCGCGGCGTCCAACGGCTGACCATCGCTGCCCACGATCCAATAGCGCCCCAGTTGCAGGTCCACCACGTCGCCTTCGGCCAGGTACACGATCTGGTCGGTCACGCCAGCCAGGGCCATAGCGTCGCTGGCCAGGTAATGCGCGGCGGGCTGGCCACCTTCGCTGCGCCCAACGCCCAGCACCATGGGCGAGCCGGCGCGGGCACCCACCACGCGCTGGATGATGACGGCCATGGCCTCCTCCTCCATCCGGTACGTGGTGGCATGGAGGAAGGCGCGTGCGCGCTGCCCGAACGTGGTCGCGTACACACGCTTCACCGCGTCCACGAGCTCGGCGCCCCTCGGGGCGGCAAGCTCGGCTACCTCGCGC
>CAZGDZ010000042.1:0-10365 GCA_964524855.1 uncultured Macromonas sp. | reverse complement strand
CGCTGGTGGTGATTCCGGTGCTGTATTTCGTGGTGTACCGCCGCCAACATCTGGCTGCGGCCGAGGTGTGAGCGCTTTACTTTCTTGTGTTGTTTGTAAGGAGTGTTGTCATGAACGTTGAACGTTACATCCGCGTCGTTGCCGGTCTTTTCGTGTTCCTGTCGGTGGCCCTGGGCGCACCAGGCAGCCCGCTGTTCGTGAACCAGTGGTTCCTGGCCTTCACCGCGTTCGTGGGCCTGAACCTGTTCCAGTTCGGGTTCACCAACTTCTGCCCGCTGGCTATCATCCTGAGGAAACTGGGCGTGCCTGAAAGCGCCGCATCCTGCAAATCCTGCTGAACCTACCAGGTCATCCCACCTGCCACACCCATGCACCAGCCCACGCCATTGAAGTTCCTCGCGCCCGGTTGGTTTTCGCTGGTGATGGGGCTGTGCGGGCTGGCGCTGGCCTGGCAGGCGGCGACCCCCGTGCTGGGCGAGATGGCCACCGGCGCCGCGCTGGTGCTGGGGGGCGTGGCGCTGCTGATGTTTGTGGCGCTGGCCGCCGCCTCGCTGCTGCGCTGGCAGCGCCATACCCAGGCGCTGGAGGAGGATTTGAAGCACCCGGTGCGCCACGCTTTTGTGGCGACGGTGCCGGTGTCGCTACTGCTGTTGGCCACAGTAGCGCATGCGCTGGGGCTGCAAGACCTGGGCGTGCGCAGTCTGTGGTGGGCCGGCAGCCTGCTGCAACTGTGGGCCACGGTGTGGGTGCTGGGCCGCTGGCTGGCTCCCGGAGTATCGGCGGGCGGCGCCAACCCCAACGCCGCATCGCTCTGGCCGACCATCACCCCAGTGCTGTTCATTGCCGTGGTGGGCAACGTAGTGGCGCCGCTGGCGGGCGTGGCCCTGGGCCATGGTGTGTGGGCGGCCGCGCAGTGGGGCATCGGCGTGCTGTTCTGGCCGGTGGTGCTGACGCTGTTGCTGGTGCGCCGCTTTTCCCACAGCCCCTTGCCCGACCGCTTGCTGCCCACCTGGCTCATCACCGTGGCGCCGCCGGCCGTGATCGGCCTGGGGGTATTGCAATTCCAGGCACCGGCCTGGGTGGCTCAGGCCCTGTGGGGCGTGGCGCTGTTCTGCCTGTTGTGGGTGGGCACGCAGGCCACGCGCATGGTGGCGCAGCCCTTCGGCATCGCGTTCTGGGCCTTGTCGTTCCCGCTGGCGGCCTTCACCGCGCTGACCCTGCGGCTGGCCACCCTGCACCACGCGGCAGCGCTGCAACTGGCCGGGGTGTTGCTGCTGGCGATCACCTCGTTGGTGGTGGTGGGGCTGGTGCTGGCCACGGTGCGCGGCTTGCGCAACGGCAGCTTGCTGGCCCCGGAGCCGGTGGCTCAGATCACGGTGGCGAGCAGTCCTTGAACCCGTAACGCTCGCAGAACGGGCTGCCCCACAGCGGCAGCCAGCGCGGGTAGTCGTGGAACTGGCGGGCGATGTCGGCCAGCACCTGGTCGCGGTAGGGCTGGTAGCGGAAGCCCTCGCCCTGCAGCACGTGGTAAGTCACGCCCTGCACCTCAAAGCTGCGGGCACTCACCTTTTCAAAGTAAGCCTGGTGCGCCTCGGGCTGCACCGGTTCGCGGAAAAACACATGCACCGTCTGGCCTTCCCACGCGCGGAAGTCCACCAACTGGTCGTCTTGCCGGGCGTGGTGGCGGCCTGTGCCGTACACCGGCACATAGCCGCCGTGAAAGTACGACAGGATGGCCGCCGGGCTGTAGGCGTGGGCCATCAAGCGCCCACCGGGCGGCAGGCCCGCCTCCAGCGCCTGCAAGATGGCCGGAGTTTCGCGCAGGAACACCACCTTTTCGTACAGCTTGCTGCTGTGCCACCAGCTCAACGGCACCCAGGCAATGGCCACCACCGCCACCAGGTGCGGCACCGATAAGGCCAGCGTCCAGCACCAGGCGCGGCGCAGCTGGGCCGGTTGCAGCCGCATGGCGGCCCACAGCACGAACAAGGGCACAAAACCAAGCACCCAGTGCAGGCCAATGCTGCGGCGCAACGCCAACACCGCGAACACCACCATGGGGAACAGCCACAGCGCGGCCGCCACCCGCCCCATGGGCAGTGAGCGGCCGCGGGCGCGCGCAGCCTGCCACCACAACCAGGGCGTGAACAGGTACAGCGCCATGCCTACGTACACCGCAAAGGTCTGCCACTGCCAGCGGCTGCCTTCGTTGCGGTTGTAGAAGTTGAACATGATGTTGGCCCAGCCGTGGGTGGCGTTGAAATACAAGTTCAACACGATGGCCGGTGCCGCGAACAAGAACATCCAGGGCAGTGCCCACCAGCGGTCGCGACGCCAGCCCAGCACGTAAAACGCATAGGCCAGCCCCAGCAGGGCCGCGAAATACTTGGACAAAAACGCCAGCCCGACGAACAGCCCGGCCAGCGCGTACCAGCCGGCCCGCCCGCCAGCCGCCTCGGCCCGCAGGAAGGCCCAGGCCGACAAGGCCATGAAAAACACAAGCGGCGTGTCGGTGGTGACGAGCACGAACAACCACGACCAGGGCATGGCCAGGTACACCGCCCCAGCCCACCAGGCCACGGCCTCGCGCTCAGGCGGCACAAAGCGGCGCGCCAGATCCACCAGGCCCAGCGCGATGACGCTGGTGACCGCCAGCGTGGCCGCGCGCAAGGCCAACGGGTGCTCGCTGATCTGCCGCAAGGCGACCAGCCACCAGCCGATCATGGGTGGGTGATCGGAATAGCCGAGTGCGGGGTACACCCCCCACTGGTAGAAAAAGGCCTCATCGCCCGTCATGGGGAATCCGGCGGCCAGCACCACTTTCAGCAGCAGCGTGCCCCAGAACATGAGCCCAAAAACCCGGCGCGCGCGCTGCGCCTCGAAACCGCCGGCCAGCGGCGCGTAAGTGGTGTTCATACCCAATACCCTCAGGCGTCGGTTGCCATCAGCAACACGCCCGCCAATATCAACGCCGCACCGCCCACGCGCGGCCAGGACCAGGGCTCGCCCAGCCACAGCACGCCCGCGGCCATGGTCAGAACAAAACCCAGGCTCACCAGCGGGTAGGCCAAGCTCACATCCAGGCGCGACAGCACCCACAGCCAGGCCACCGCGCTCAGGCCGTAACAACCCAGCCCCAGCCACACCCACGGGCTGGTCAGTGCGTGCAGGTAGGTGTTCCCCACGCTGCTGCCTGCGGGGGGCGCCATGCCCACTTTCATGGCCAACTGCGCAGCGGCGGACAGCACCACGCACAACACCGCCAAGGCCAAAGGGAGGAATTTACCCGTCATCGCGATGGTCTCCGGGGGTACCGCGCTCACACGCCCCAGGTGGCCAAGGCCCCCAGCACGCCCATGGCAGCCAGGGTGTACCAACTGAAGCGGTCGTGCAGCGCAAACTGCAAAGGGTCTTCGCCGTGCAGCTCGCGCCGGCCGGTTTTGAGCCAAATGCGCATGATCCACCACAGCAACAGTGGCGCCACACCCCACAGCCATTCGGGCTGCAGGTACAGCTCGCGGCCGTTCTGGCTGTCAATGTACAGCGCCAGCACCATCACCGTGAGGAAGCCGCTGGCCACGCCCATGGCCCGCAGGCCGGGCAGGTCGTCCTGGTGGTAGCCCCGGCCCCGGGCGCTGTCCGACTCGGTGTCCAGCAACACCTCCTCCAGCTCGGCGCAGCGCTTGACCAGCGCCAGCCCCAGAAACAGGAACAGGGAAATGGCCAGCAGCCAGTTGGAGAGTTCGACCTCGGCCGCCACCGCCCCGGCGCCCAGGCGCAAGGTGTACAAACCCGACAGCACGAGCACGTCCAGCAACGCCACCCGCTTGAGCACGAAGGAATACGCCAGCGTGATGCCGGTGTACAGCAGCAACACCGCCAGGAACAAGGGCGACACCCACCACGCCAACGCCAGGGCCAGTGGCAACAGCAGCGCCACCGCCGCCACCGCAGGCGCAATGCGAATGCGCGCCGCCGCCAGCGGGCGGTGCCGCTTGTGGGCGTGGCGTCGGTCGTTGGGCAAATCCAGCAAATCGTTGATGAGGTAGGTGGCCGAAGCGCACAGCCCGAAGGCCACGAAGGCCCACCCCACCTGCACCCAGGCGGCGGGCGCCCACAGGTGGGCGGCCAGCAGCGGCACGAACAACAGCGCGTTCTTGGCCCACTGTTTCAGGCGGATCGCCTTGAGTGCGTCGCGCAGCGTGGCGGGCGCACTGGCAAACACCGGCGCTTGCGGATGCGATGTGCGCAGCGCACCCAGCACCCGGGCCGGCGTGTCCACCGCCACGGCGGCGCTGGCGCCGGCCCACACGGTCAGGTCGTCCCGGCTGTTGCCGGCGTAGGCATAGCGGTCGTGGCCGCTCGCCCGTGCGTGCTGCTCTATGGCCTCGCGCTTGTGGCTGCGGCTCAGGTTGATGCCAGCGCCCGCGTCGTTGCTGGCCAGCACCGCGTCAAACAGGCCCAAGTGGGAGGCCACCGCGTGAGCAATGCGCGCGTCAGCGGCGGTGGCCAGCACCAGCGGGCGCCCCGTGGCGCGCTCAGCCCGCAGCCAGGCCAAGAACGGCGCGTGGTAGGGTAGCGTGGCCGGATCGGGGCAGACGTGCGCGGCCACCTGGCGCTTGAAGACGGCCTTGCCGCCCAGCAGCCACCACAGCATGCGCAGCAGAAACCAGGGGCTCAGGCGCAGCAGCAACAGCATGGATTCGTGCAGCGTGTCGGTGCGCACCAGCGTGCCGTCCAGATCCACGTACAACGGCACGCCGGCGGGCAGCGCGGCATCCTGCGCGGGCAAAGGGGTCGAGGTCTGCGCGGGGGCGTGGTTCATGTTGGGCACGAGGTATGCGGCCGATTGTAGGCACGCCGTCACACGGCGGGTCACAGAACCTCACAAAGCGGCCATCCGGCGTTAGGATAGGAGTGGTGCCCACGCGCCACCAAGGAAACCCACGCATGCCCTTCCCCGAGCCCACGACTCCGGTCCACGTCCGGCTGCTGGCCAACCGCCAGGGCAAACCGGGGGCTTTGCTGTGGCAAGCCCCAGCGGCGGCGGCACCCAACCTGTGCGCGTGGCTGCAGCAAGAAGGCGTGGCCGACTTGGCCCGCACCACCCCATGCTTCTGGCGCGACGACGACGTGGCGCTGTGGCCGCCCGAAGTGCAGCAAGCGCTGGCCGACGCGGGCTTTCAGACACTGGATGCCGTGACCGATTGCCCCACCTCGTGGCCACCCAGTGACAGCGCTTTGTGGGTGGCTGGCCTCTGGTACCTGCAACCACCCGCCAAGCCCACATCAGCCCAGGCCGCGTCGCGCACCCACGCCCTGCGCCTGGTGCAACTGATCGCCGCCGACGCCGAAACCCACGACATCGAGGCCGTGTTCCGGCACGACGCCCAGCTGTCGTACCAGTTGCTGCGGTTGGTCAACTCCGCTGGCATGGGCCACGGCCGCAGCATCTCCAGCTTCGCTCAGGCAATTCTGATTTTGGGGCGCCAGGCCCTGCGGCGCTGGGTAAACCTGCTGCTGTTCTCGGCCCGCGACGACGACCCGCGCAGCGCGATGCTGATGGCCCACGTGGTGCTGCGCGCGCGGGGCATGGAGTTGCTGGCGCAGGCCGCCGGCCTGGACCGGGGCCAGCAGGACCAAGCCTTCATGGCCGGCATGTTCTCATTGCTCGGGGCGTTGTTCGGGCAACCGTTGGCACAGGCGCTGGCCCCACTGAGCCTGCCGGCCGAGCTGCGCGGCGCGCTGCTGGACGGCCACGGCGAACTGGGTGCCTTGCTGCGGGCCTGGTGCGCCAGCGAGCAGGCCGATGGCGCGGCCTTGGCGCAAGCGCTGGCCGAATTGGGCCTGTCGGTGAGCGACCACAACCGCACCCTGCCCCAGGCCTGCGCCTGGATGTGGCAAATGACGGCAGAGGCCACGGCAGCATGACCCGGGCAACCACAGCCACCCCACCCAGCGACGACATGGCCCAGATCGAGCTGGACCTGATGGGCTACGTCACCGGCTGGAACGCGGCCGCCACCCGGTTGTTCGGCTTCGAAGCCGACGAAGCGATGGGCCAGCACCTGATTTTTCTGCTCGGCGACGACAGCGACGCCCTGGGCGAGTTGGGCGCCTGGGAACCCGGCGTGGCCGAAACGCGGCACGACGTCGTCCTGCGGCACAAGCGGGGCGAGCCCGTGGCAGCCCACCTGAAATTGCGCCTGCTGCGCGATGCCGACGGTGAGCCCACGGGCATGCGGGCACTGTACGCGCCGCGCCACAGCGCCATGGCGGACGAAGACCGGATGCGGCTGTACGTCAGCATCATCGACAACAGCCACCAAGGCGTGATGGTGACGGATGCGCAAGACCGCATCGTCATGGTCAACCCCGCCTTCACCCGCATCACCGGCTACAGCATGGACGAGGCGGTGGGCAAAACGCCGGACATTCTGCGCTCTGGCAAGCACGGGCTGGACTTTCGCGGCGAAGTGCAGGCGGCCCGACAAGGCGCCGGACTGTGGCTGGGCGAAATCCTGGGCCGGCGCAAGAACGGCGAAGTGTTCCCGCAGTCGGTCTGCATCAGCACCGTGCGCAATGACGCGGGCGAAATCACCCACGCGTTCTCGATCTTTTCCGACATCAGCGCCCACAAGGAAACCGAGGCCCGCCTGCAACGCCTGGCCAACTTTGACAGCGTGACCGGCCTGCCCAACCGCCTGCTGTTGAGCCAGTTGCTGGAACAGAACCTGAGCCAAGCCCGCCGCAGCCGCGACGTGGTAGGCGTGCTGGTGGTGCAACTGCAGCGGCTGGGCTGGGTGTACGACACGCTGGGCCACGACGCCGGCGACGGGTTGATGACCCAGGTCGCGCAGCGCCTGCAAAGTGGTTTGCGCGAGCAGGACATTCTGGCCCGGCTCGGGCACGACAAGCTGGCCGTGGCCTTGCCCAACCTGCGCCAGCGCGAACACGCTGGTCTGGTGGCGCAAAAACTGCTGGCCCTGCTGCGACCGGCCTACCCCACGGCAGGCCACGAGGTGCATTGCCCGGCCAGCCTGGGCATTGCCATCTTCCCGGACAACGGCACCGAAACCGCCGCCCTGCTGCGCTGCGCCGAGATGGCCAACACCCGGGGGCTGGAGCAGGCCAACGGTGAGCCCACCTACTTCAGCGAGGAAATGAACCAGAAAGCCAACGAGCGCTTCCGCATCGAAAACGAATTGCGGCACGCGCTGGCCCATGGTGAACTGCTGCTGTACCACCAGCCCAAGGTCAGCCTGCGCAGCGGCCGCATTGTGGGTGCAGAAGCCCTGACCCGCTGGCAACACCCCCGGCACGGCCTGCTCACGCCGGGCAACTTCGTGCCTGTGGCCGAAGAAACCAGCCTCATCCTGGAGCTGGGCGAATGGGTGCTGCACGAGGCCTGCCGCCAGATCCGCGCCTGGCAGGACCAGGGTCTGCAGATGCCCCCCCTGGCGGTCAACCTGTCGGCCCGGCAGTTCGACAAGCACCTGCCCCGGCGGCTCGACCACCTGTTGAGCCAGCACGGCGTGCGGCCTCAGCAGCTCAAGCTGGAAATCACCGAAAGCCTGATGGTGCGCGGCGCGGACGAGGTGACACCGATCATGAACGAGCTGGCTGCCATGGGGCTGGGCATCGCGCTGGACGACTTTGGCACCGGCTACTCCAGCCTCGCCTACCTGAAAAAATTCCCCATCACCACACTCAAGATCGACCGGTCGTTCGTGGTCGGTATTCCCACCCAGAGCAACGATTGCGCGATCGCGCGCGCCATCGTGACCATGGGGCAACAATTGCGACAGGAGATTGTGGCCGAAGGGGTGGAAAATCGGGAGCAGATGCAGTTTCTGCGCGACCTGGGCTGCGACCAGCTCCAAGGCTACCTGTTCAGCCCACCCGTGCCCGCAGAACGCTATGCCCACATGGTTCAAAACGACGAGCGCCTGCCGTTGGACTGAGCCACCGTCCCGCCCGTTGACCCCCACCGGCTGTACCCTTGATGTCGTCGCTCGTCTTTGTTGAATTGCTCTGCGGCCCGGGCCGCCAACTCCATGGTCTGTACTGGACCTGCGCCCAGCCGCAGCCCGACGTGCTGCGGCCCTGGCTGGCCGACCCGGCGTTGCAGGCGTTGACGGCCAGCCTGCCGTGCTTTGCCAGCTGGGACGGCGCCAACGATGACGATGCTGCCGCCCTGGCCGCCAGCGGCCTGCGGCTGCAAGAACCACCCTGCGCCCAGCGCGCGGTGGGCGACGCTTGGCCCTCCCAAGCGTCCTGCGTGGCGGGCGACTGGTACACCATGCCCCCGGCCAAACCCAACGTCGCCCAGGCGGCCTCGCGCCAGCGGGCGCTGGAGTTGCTGCAACTGGTGTCGGCCGACGCGGAAACCCGCGACATCGAAGCGGTGTTCCGGCGCGACGCCGCCATGTCCTACCAGTTGCTGCGGCTGGTCAATTCGGCGGCCATGGGCAGCCGCCGCGAAATCACCAGCTTCGCTCAGGCCATCGCGATGCTGGGGCGGACACAACTCCAACGCTGGCTCAACCTGCTGGTGTTTGCCGCGCGCGACGACGACGAGCGCAGCGCCATGCTGATGGCCCACGCCAGCCTGCGCGCGCGCTGCATGGAGCTGTGGGCGCAAGCACTGGGGCAGGACAAGGCGGACCAGGAACAGGCCTTTATGGCCGGCATGTTCTCGATGCTGGGGGTGTTGTTCGGGGCGCCGCTCAGCGAGATGCTGGTCACCATCCGCGTGTCCGACGCCTTGCGCAGCGCATTGATCGACGGCCAAGGCCCGCTGGGTGACCTGCTGCAACTGTGCCTGCGGATTGAGCGCCGCGACGCCGCCGGTACCCAGGCCTGGCTGGACGCCCACGGCCAGACCGCCGCCACCCACAACGCCCTGTTGCTGCAGGCCTGCGGCTGGATGCTGCAACTCACCCGCGAACAGGCGCCCTCCGCCCAAGCTGCCCGATGATGACCCTGGACCTGACGTTGTTGGCCCTGCTGGCCACCGCCGCGTTTGCCGCTGGCGTGCTCAACGCCATCGCGGGTGGCGGCAGTTTTCTCACCTTCCCGGCCCTGGTGTTCGCGGGGGTGCCGCCCATCGTCGCCAACGCCACCAGCGCGGTCGCGGTCAGCCCCGGCTACCTGGGCAGCACGCTCGGCTTCAAGCAGGAGCTGCTGGCGCAGCCCAAGCAGCGGTTGCGCCAGGAAATGCTGATCGCCGCTGTTGGCGGGGTGGTGGGCGCCTTGTTGCTGCTGGTCACCCCGGCGAAGCTGTTCAATGGGCTGGTGCCCTGGCTGCTGCTGTTTGCCACCGTGCTGTTCGTGGTGGGCCCCTGGCTGGCGCGCCGGTTGGTGACCGACGGCAACGGCGTTCACCCCTGGGCGCGCTGGCGGCCGCTGGGCCTGATGGCCGTGTCCGTGTATGGCGGCTACTTCAACGGCGGGCTGGGCATCCTGCTGATGGCGCTGTACACCGTGACCGGCGAGCGCCACCTGCACAGCGCCAACGCGATGAAGAATATGAATTCGCTGGTGCTGTCGCTGCTGTCGGTGGCCACCTTCGCACTGGCCGGTGCCATCGCCTGGGGCCCAGCGCTGCTGATGATGGTGGCCGCCACCGCCGGCGGCTACGTCGGCGCCCACGGCGCCAAACGGCTGCCAGTGGGTGCGGTGCGCGCCGTGGTCATCGTCACCGGGGTGGTGATGAGCGCGGTGTTTTTCGCGCGCTCGGCCTGAGCCGAGGCGCGCTTCCGCACGACTGCTGCCCCCAGGCGCTCAGTGCGCCTCGGCCGTCTTGGCGGCCTCGATGGCCCCGGCCGTGTCACCCTGGCTGCCGTTGAAGAACAGGTTCAGCACCACCGCCGAAATCGCGGTCAGCAAAATGCCGCTTTCCAGCAACGGGTGCAGGCCGTGCGCCATCTGCTGCGTCCAGCGAGGCGCCACCAGCGGAATCAAGCCGAAACCGATGGACAGGGCGACGATGTACAGGTTGTGGCGGTTGCCCTTGTAGTCCACCCCCGCCAGGATGCGGATGCCGGTGGCTGCGACCATGCCGAACATCACCAAGCCTGCACCGCCCAGCACAAAGGTGGGCACCGATTCGACCAGCGCCGCCATTTTGGGCAGCATGCCCAGCACGATCATGATCACCCCGCCGGCCACGCAAACCCAGCGGCTCTTGACGCCGGTGACGCCCACCAGGCCCACGTTCTGCGAGAAGCTGGTGTAGGGGAAGGTGTTGAAGATGCCGCCGATCAGCGTGCCCAGGCCGTCGGTGCGCAGGCCAGCGGTCAGCTCGGTCTGGTTGATCTTGCGGCCGGTGATGTCCGACAGGGCCAGGAACATGCCGGTGGA
>CAZGDZ010000041.1:0-10419 GCA_964524855.1 uncultured Macromonas sp. | reverse complement strand
GTTGATGGCCTGGCCCACCAGATCCAGCGGGTCGCGGCTGATGGTGCCCATGTTGCCGGAGCCGCGCCAGTTGAAGCCTTCGGGGCCGTCCACCTCCAGCGTCAGGGTGCAGTGGCGCACGTCGTCAATGCCGAAATGCGCGTCGAACAGGCGGATGAAGGGCCCGATGGCGCAGGAGCCGTTGTTGTCCTTGGCCTTGCCCAGCAGCAGGGCGCTGCGGCCTTCGAAGTCACGCAGGTTCACGTCGTTGCCCAGGGCCGCGCCCAGCGTCTGGCCACGGCTGTTCACGGCCAGCACGATTTCGGGTTCGGGGTTGTTCCAGTCGGAGCCCGGATGCACACCCACGTGCGCGCCGCTGCCCACCGCAGACAGCACCGGGGCCTTGGTGAATATCTCGGCGTCGGGCCCGATGCCCACTTCCAGGTACTGCGACCAGGCGCCGCGCGCCAGCAGCACGCGCTTGACCTCGGCCGCCTCGGCGGAGCCAGGCACGATGGCGCCCAGGTTGTCACCCAGGATGGCGAACAGTTCGCGGCGGATACCGTCGGCGCGGCTGGCGTCGCCGCGCGCTTGCTCTTCTATCACCCGTTCCAGCATGCTGGCCACGAAGGTGACACCGCTGGCCTTGACCACCTGCAGGTCGCACGGGGCCAGCAGCCAGGGCAGGACGGAGTTGCGGTGATCCTCGTCGCTGTTGGCCAGCACGGCATCCATTCGCGCCACGGCGCGCAAACCGCCGTTGGCCACCGCCTGTGCAATGGCCCGGACGGGGTTGTCCAGCTCCAGCAACTGGCTGCTGGTGGGGGCCAGGGGCGACAGGTCCAGCAACTGGCCCTGGTGCAGGGTCACGGGCAGGGCGCCGGTGCCGGGCAGCCACAGCCGCCCGAGCAGGGTGGCGCGTTCGTGGTCCTGGGGCAGGGAATGGGCAAGGCGTTCGCTGACGCTGGGGTGGGTTTGGCTCATGGCTTGCAGGGTTCAGGGTCGGGGGGTGGAAAGTTGGTACACACGGGCGGCGTTGGCGCCCAGAATGGCATCGCGTTCGGCCGGGGCCAGTGGCGACAGAAGGGTCTGGGTCTCCTGCCACCAGCTGGCGTAGGTGGCGGCCAACTCCAGCACGGGCCAGTCGCTGCCCCATATCACTCGGCTCGGGCCGAAAACGTCGATCACGTGTTGCGCCCAGCGGCGGGCGGCATGGGGCGCGGGGTTCGGGCCACATTCGGTGAGCAGGCCCGAGAGCTTGCAGGCAAAGGGCGTCTCGTGGGCCAGTTGCGCCATGCCATCCGCCCAAGGCTGCCACTGGCCCTGGGCAATGTCGGGTTTGGCTGCGTGGTCTATCACCACCTTCAGGCCTGGGTGGCGCCGCGCAAGTTCCAGCAGGCGGGGCAGGTGTACCGGCTTGACCAGGGCGTCGAACACCAACCCGGCATCGGCCATGGCGTGCAGGCAGGCGTCCAGCGCAGGCTGCAGGATCCAGTCGGGGTCGGCAATGTCTTGCAGCATGGGGCGCAGGCCCTTGAGCTTGGGGTGGCGGGCCAGGGTGTGGATGCGGTCTGGGGCGTCAGGCGCCAGCCAGTCCACCCAGCCCACCACACCCAGTACTTCTGAGTGCGCGTCTGCCTGCGCCAGCAGGAAGGCGGTCTCGGCCTCGGTGGGCGCGGCCTGCACCAGCACGGCGGCGCTCACACCGTGCGGCTGGCTTTGAGCGCGCCAGTCGGGCACGGCCACGTCGCGGTAGATAGGGGCCAGCGCGGGTGTGAGCCAGCCGTAGTCGCCACGGCTGAGCTGCCAGGCGTGGAAGTGGGCGTCGATGACGGGGGCGGTCCTCATGGCGTGGGTGCTTCGTCAGGCAGCAGGCCTTGGCGGCGCAAGTCTTCCCAGAACGCGGCGGGGATGGGGTGGCGCAGCATGGCCAGGCCATCGCGCCACTCGTCCACGTGGCGGGCACCCAGCACCAGCAGGTCCACGGCGGGGTGGGCCTGGGCAAACTGCAGGGCGGCGGCACGCAAGGGCACGCCGTGGGCGTCGCACACCGCTTCGATGCGGGCCGTGCGCTCCACCCAGGCGCTGGCGGCAGGCGCGTAATTGAAGGTGGCCGGGCCCTGCCGTGTGCCGTGCGCCAGCAGGCCGGAATTGAACAGCCCGCCCAGCGCCAGCCGCACGCCCCGGCGCTGGCACTCGGGCAGCAGGTCGGGCAGGGCGGCGTGGTCCAGCAGGGTGTAGCGGCCAGCCAGCAACAGGGCGTCCAGGTCGGCGTGGCGCAGCACTTCCAGCACCACGGCGTGGTCGTTCACTCCCAGGCCAACGGCGCCCACCAGGCCTTCGCGCTGCAAGGCACGCAAGGTGGGCAGGGTTTCTTCCAGCACCTGGCGCAGCACCTGCGGCGCGCGCTCGCCGTGCGTGGCGGCGTCGATGTCGTGCACATAGGCCAGGTCCAGCCGGGCCAGGCCCAGGCGCTGCAGGCTGTCTTCCACGCTGCGGCGCGTGCCGGCGGCGCTGTAGTCCCAGTGCTGCACAAAGGGCAGGCCATCCACGTAGGCGTGCTGTTCGCGCGGCACGTTCTGGCAAGGCGTGAGCAGACGGCCCACCTTGCTGGAAAGGCACCAGCCGTGGCGTGGGTGCGGGCGCAGAGCATCGCCCAGGCGGCGCTCCGACAAACCGTGGCCGTAATGCGGCGCCGTGTCGAAGCTGCGGCATCCGTCGTCCCAGGCGGCTTGCAGCAGGGTGCGGGCGTCGGTATCGGCCACAGGCGCGAACAGATTGCCCAGCGCGGCACCGCCCAGGCCCACGCGCAGGCCGCCAGCCATCTGGCTCACGAAAGAAAAAGACATCTCAGGGTTTCCACCAGTGAACTGTCAGTTATTTTCTAACTAACATGTCAGTCTGAAACCAGTACAAACCCTAGCCATGCTCAAGCACCTGCCCCCACTGCTCACCCCTGACGCGCTGCACGCCCTGGCCAGCATGGGGCATGGTGATGACGTGGCCATCGTGGACGCCAACTTCCCCTCGGCGCGCGTGGCAGCCCAGGGCGGCGCGCGCCTAGTGGAACTGCCCGGCGCCGACGCCCCGGCCGTGCTGCGCGCGGTGCTGGCGCTGCTGCCGGTGGACGACTTTGAACCCGACCCGGCCCGCTGCATGGCGGTGGTGGATAACCCGCAGGCAGTGCCCCCGCCGGTGCAGGCCTTTACGCAGCAGCTGCAAGCCGCCGGGCTGGCCGCGCCGGTGCCCGTGGAACGGCACGCCTTCTACGAAGCAGCGGCCAGGGCTTTCGTGATCCTGCGCTCGGGCGAGCAGCGCCCCTACGGCAATCTGCTGCTGCGCAAGGGCGTGTGGCTGGAGGAACAGGCATGAGCACAGCCGCCCCCGCACAGCGCGCGCCCAGCCTGCGCGCCCAGGCTTACGAGAACTTCCGCCAGCAGATCATGCAGGCGCATATTCGCCCGGGGCAGTTCATTTCGCAGCGGGAGCTGATGCAGCTGCTGGGCATGCCGCTGGGCGCGGTGCGCGAACTCATTCCGCGCTTGGAGGCTGAAGGCCTGCTGCACACCGTGCCGCAGCGTGGCCTGCAGGTGGCCAACGTGGACGTCAAGCTCATCAAGAACGCCTTTGAGCTGCGCCTGTTGCTGGAACGCGAAGCCGCCGTGCGCTTCACCACCCAGGCCAGCGACGCCGAGCTGGAAAGCATCGAGGCAGAACACCTCTCCATCGTGCGCCGTGCGCACAGCGGCCCCATCGACGAAGCCCTGCTGGCCGAAGCCACCCAGGTGGACTGGGGCCTGCACGAGCACATGATCGACGCGATGGGCAACGACCTCATCTCGGAGGCCTACCGCATCAACAGCCTTCGGGTGCGCCTCATCAAGTTCGAAAGCTCCAGCCTGTCAGCCGACATCCTGTTGGCCGCCATGGAGGAGCACCTGTGGTTCATCGAAGCCATGCGACGGCGCGACACCGCCGCCGTCGCCGAGCGGCTGACGCACCACATCGAAAGCGCCCACCGCCGCGTTCTGGGGCTGCCACGCCCGCCGCTGCCCTGGACATCTGAACGCCTGAACACACCCACATGACCTCTGCCCACCAAAACGCGTTTCGCGGCATCTGGCCCGCAATGCTGACCCCCCTGACCGAGTCGCTGGACATTGACCACGATGCCTTTGCCGCCCATGCGCTGAAGCTGCTGGAGGCGGGCTGCGGCGGCGTGACCGCCTTTGGAACCACGGGCGAGGGGCCATCGTTCTCCATGGCCGAACGCATGGCCGCCGTGGAGGCGCTGGTGGCGCGCGGGGTGCCCGCCAACCGCATCATGGTCTCCACCAGTTGCGCTGCACCGTCGGAAACGGTGACCTTGACGCGCCACGCCGTGGAACTGGGCGTGCACGGCTGCCTGGTGCTGCCGCCCTTCTTCTTCAAGGGCGTGTCCGACCAGGGCATCATCGACGCCTACCGTTGGGTCATCGACCGCGTGGCCGACCCGCGGCTGCGTCTGTACCTCTACCACATCCCCCAAGTCGTGGGCGTGGGCCTGTCACACCACGTCATCGAAACGCTGCTCAAGCTCTACCCCGACACCATCGCCGGCATCAAGGACAGCGCCTGCGACCAGGCACATTCCGTGGGGCTGGCCAACACCTTCATGCCACCGCTGACGGTGTACGTGGGCTTCGAGCCCGACCTGCAGACCCTGGGCCGCCTGGGCAGCACTGGCGCCATCAGCGGCCTGGCCAACTTCGTGCCCCGGCTGGTGCACCGCCTGGTCACCCAGCCCGACGCCCCCACCGCCGCACGCGACCAGCAACGTGTGAAAGACCTGCTGGCCATCTTTGAAGGTTTTTCGCTCATGCCCGCGCTCAAGGGCGTGATGGCCGAACGCGACGGCGATTCCCGCTGGCTGCGAGTGCGCCCGCCGCTGGTGACTCTGACCAGCGCCGAACAGGCAGAACTGCACCGTCGCCTGCTGGCGCTGGGCCTTGATCCAGCTCATGATTGAGCACCCACGTTTTCCCACCACCAACGACAGGAGACAACTGCCATGACCACTTCCCTCTTCCGCCGCGGCCTTCTCGCCGCCACCGCCGCCACCGCCCTGCTGGGCGCCGTGGCCCTGCCCGCGCAGGCACAGAGCAAGATCCCGCTGCGCATTTCCACCCCCGCCGTGGCCGATGACTGGCACGGCAAGATGTGGACGGTGTTCAAGGACTCGCTGGACAAGAGCGCGCCCGGCGAATTCGACGTGCAGATCAACCTGAACGCCGCGCTGTTCAAGCAGGGCACCGAACCCGCCGCCATGGCGCGCGGCAACCTGGAGCTGTCGTCTATCTCCGCGTTTGACATCGCGAAGCTGGTGCCCGAGTTTTCCATCTTCACGGCGGGCTACATCGTCCGTGACCCGGACCACCAGCAGAAGGTCTTCAACGGCCCCATTGGCGAAGAGCTGTACAAACTCGTCTCGGACAAAATGGACGTGACCGTGTTGTCACCCATCTACTTGGGCACGCGCCAGGTGAACCTCCGCGAGGTCCGCAATGTGCGCACCCCGGCGGACCTGAAAGGCGTGAAGCTGCGCATGCCCGGCTCCAAGGAATGGCTGTTCCTGGGTGAAGCACTGGGTGCCACAGCCACACCGCTGGCTTTTGGCGAGGTGTACCTGGGCCTGAAGACCGGGACCATTGACGGCCAGGACAACCCGCTGCCCACAGTGCGCGCCGCCAAGTTCTACGAAGTGACCAAGCAACTGGTGCTGACCAACCACCTGGTGGACGGCATCTTCATCGCCATCTCCAACAAAAGCTGGAACGCCATGACGCCCGCACAGCGGGACAAGGTGAAGGCCGCCGCCCGGGCTGCCTCCGCGTACAACAACGAGAACCGCATCAAGGAAGAAGCCCAGATCGTGGACTTCTTCAAGCAACAGGGCCTGCAGGTGACCACGCCTGACGTGGAAGCCTTCCGCAAGGCCGTGCAGGCGGCCTACGCCCCGTCGGACATCGCCAAAGCGTGGCCGAACGGACTGCTGGAACGCATCAACAACACCAAGTAAGCAGCATGCAACGTTGGCTGCAACGGGCCGCCAATGCCCTTGGCGGTCTCCTCTTCGCAGGCCTGTTCCTGGTTTTCCTGGTGCAGATCACGGCCCGTTTCGGTTTTGGGCGCCCTTTGCCCTGGACCGACGAATTGGCCGTGATCCTCTACATCTGGGTGATTCTGTGGGCCAGCGCCTTCATGGTCAAACCCCGCGAGCATGTGGTGTTTGACCTGATTTACAACAGCGTCGGCCCACGATGGAAACGCGCCATGCGGCTGTTGGGCAGCGCCTTGATCGCAGGCCTGGCCGCCTTGGCCTTGCCCGGCAGCTGGGACTATGTGTCTTTCATGAAGCGGGAAGGCACTCCGGTGCTGGGCGTGTCCTTCATGTGGGTGTTCATGCCCTTTGTGGTGATGCTGGCAGCGGTGGTCTTCCGCTATGGCTGGCTGGCTTGGCAGGCATTGCGCAGCCATGGAGAAGATGAATGACGGTCGGACTCTGGACATTGTTGGGTGTGTTGTTTGTCGGCATGCTGCTGCGCGCACCCATCGGTTTCACCATGTTGCTCAGTGGCGTGGCGTACCTCGCGGCCACAAAGCAGGACATGGGCTTGGCTGCCGAACAGGTGCTCAACGGCATGTACAACAGTTACGTGCTGCTGGCGGTACCGCTGTTCATCCTGGCCGCCAACATCATGAACGCCGGCACCGTGAGCGAGCGCATCTTCGATTTCTGCCGGCTGTTGGTCGGCCGCCTGCGCGGTGGGCTGGCCCAAGTCAACGTGATGGTCAGCCTGGTGTTCTCCGGCATGAGCGGCAGCGCCATTGCCGATGCAGCCGGGCCAGGTCTGGTGATGATTCGCGAAATGCAGAAACACAAGGCCTACACCCCCGGCTTTGTGGGCGCCATCACCGTTTCGAGTGCCACCATCGGGCCCATCATTCCACCGTCCATCCCTTTGGTCATCTACGCCTTGGTGTCGGGCACCTCGGTGGGCGCCTTGTTCCTGGGTGGGCTGGTGCCCGGCCTGCTGATGGCCTTGCTGCTGATGACGGCGGTGCACATCATTGCCACGCGGCGTGACATGCCCAGGGACCAGCCGGTCCCGTTCAAGGAGTGGCCCGCCGTGCTGTGGCGTGGTGCCCTGCCCTTGTCATTGCCCGTTGTGCTGTTGGGCGGCATCTACAGCGGTGCGTTCACCCCCACCGAAGCGGCTGCCGTGGCCGCGCTGCATGCCCTCGTGCTGGCAGGCCTTGTGTACCGCGCGCTCAGCTGGCGTTCGCTGGGTGGTGTGTTTGTCGAGTCCACCCGCTCCAGTGCCCTCATCACGCTCATCATTGCGGGCGCTTTCATGTTGAACTACGCCTTCACCGCCGAAGGTGTGCCTCAAGCACTGGCACAGTGGGTGGCCGAACAGGACCTGAGTCAGATCGCCTTCCTGCTGATGGTGAACGTGGTGTTTTTGGTGCTGGGCTGCTTCCTGGACACTGCGGTGATGCTGCTGGTCTTCGTGCCCATGCTGTTGCCTGCAGTCAAAGCCATGGGCGTGGACTTGGTGCATTTTGGTGTGCTCATCGTCGTCAACATGATGGTGGGTCTCATCACCCCGCCCTTTGGCATGTTGCTGTTCGTCACCAACGCGCTCACGCGCATTCCCATCAAGGACATGCTGCGTGAGGGCTGGCTGTTCTTGGCCATGCTGCTCGGTCTGGTGCTGGCCATGACGCTGTTCCCGCAGATCGTGCTGTGGCTGCCGCAGTCCATGGGCTACGGGCTGTGATGCCCGCCCCGGCAGCGCCGATGACCGCGGCCCCTGACGTGGTGTCCATCGCGAGTTGGAACGCCGACCTGACCTCGCACGCCGAGCGCGCGCCCTTGCGTGGCGAAACGCTGCAAGGATACGGCTTTGCGGTGGGGCCGGGCGGCAAGGGCAGCAACGCCTCAGTGGCGGCGGCGCGCCAGGGTGCGCGCGTGGCCATTGTGGCGCGCACCGGGCAAGACGACTTCGGCCGCATGGGCCTGGAGCTGTGGCAACGCGAGGGCATCGACACCCGTGCCGTGGTGCAGGCGGCCGGTGAGAGCAGCGGCGTAGCGCAGATTCTGGTCTACCCAGATGGCGACAACAGCATTGTGGTGAGCCCCGGTGCCAACTCGGGGTTGGACGCGGCGCAGGTACGTGCCGCAGCCAGCGCGCTGACCACATGCAAGGTGATGATGGCCACGTTTGAAGTGCCACTACCCGCCACGCGGGAAGCCTTCGCGCTGGCCCGAGAAGCTGGCGCCACCACGATACTCAACCCTGCACCAGCACGCGCCTTTCCAACCGAATTACTGGGCCTGGTGGATCTGCTCACCCCCAACGAAACCGAGCTGGCCACGCTGGCGGGGGTGCACGGCAACCCCGCTACCGCCGCGCAGGCCCTGCTGGACCAGGGCGTGCGCGCCGTGCTGGTCACCCTAGGTTCACACGGCGTAGCGCTTTACCGCTCCGGTCAGCCGGTTCACACGGTGCCCGGCCACCACATGCCCGTGCGCGACACCATCGGCGCGGGCGATACCTTCAACGGCGCGCTGGCCGCTGCCCTGGCACGCGGCGAGCCGCTGGAACACGCCGTGCGCTGGGCGAACGCTGCAGCCGCGCTGTCGGTGCAAGCCAGCGGTGCCATCGCAGGCATGCCCAGCCACGCCGACGTGGCCGCCTTCTTTCAGGAACTCCATTCATGAACGCTGCGCTGTCCCCCGTCATCCGCCTGCACCCGGACGACGATGTCGTCATCGCCCGCCGCCAGTTGATGGGCGGCACCGCCTTACCAGACGAAGGTGTGGTGGTGGCTGGCCTGGTGCCGCCAGGCCACAAGGTGGCGGTGCGTGCGCTGGCCACGGGTCAGCCGGTGCGGCGCTACGGGCAGGTCATCGGCTTTGCCACGCAGCCCATTGCGGCAGGCCAGCATGTGCACACACACAACCTGGCGGTGGGCGACTTCACGCGCGACTACGCGTACAGCCAAGGGGCGCGGGCGCTGGAGCGGGTAGCCCCGCCTGCCACCTTCATGGGCATTGTGCGGGCCGACGGGCGCGTGGCCACGCGCAACTACATCGGCGTGCTCACCTCGGTGAACTGTTCCGCCACCGTGGCCCGCGCCATTGCCGACCACTTCCGCCGCGACATCCACCCCGAGGCGCTGCGCGACTACCCGAATGTGGATGGCGTGGTGGCGCTGACCCACGGCGAAGGCTGCGCCATTGACGCACGCGGCGAAGGCCTGGCCGTGCTGCGCCGCACGCTGGCAGGCTACGCACGGCACGCCAACTTTGCCGCCGTGCTGGTGGTGGGCCTGGGTTGCGAGACCAACCAAATCGACCAGTGGATCGAAAGCGAAGGGCTGGCAGGCCAGGCCAGCGGCGCCCGGCTGAAGAGCTTCAACATCCAGGACGCGGGCGGCACCGCCAAGGCCGTGGCGCGCGGCGTAGAACAGGTGCGCACCCTGTTGCCCCAGGCCAACGCGGTGCAGCGCCAGCCTGTGCCCGCCAGCCACCTGGTGGTGGGTCTGCAATGCGGCGGGTCCGACGGCTATTCCGGCATCTCGGCCAACCCGGCCCTGGGCGCGGCGGTGGACCTGCTGGTGCGCCACGGCGGCACGGCCATCCTGTCGGAAACACCCGAAATCTACGGCGCCGAACACCTGCTCACCCGGCGCGCGCACACGCCCGAAGTGGGCCAGAAGCTGGTGGACCGCATACGCTGGTGGGAAGCGCACTGCGCGCGCCACGGCGCGGCCATGGACAACAACCCTTCAGCGGGCAACAAGGCAGGCGGGCTCTCCACCGTGCTCGAAAAGTCCCTGGGCGGCATTGCCAAGGGCGGCACCTCCCCGCTCATGGCCGTGTACGAATACGCCGAGCCGGTGCGCAGCAGCGGCTTCGTCTTCATGGACACGCCCGGCTACGACCCCGTATCTGCCACCGGCCAGGTGGCGGGTGGCGCCAACCTCATCTGCTTCACCACCGGGCGCGGCTCGGCCTACGGCTGCGCGCCCACGCCCTCGCTCAAGCTGGGCACCAACAGCGCGTTGTGGCAGCGCCAGTCCGACGACATCGACATCGACTGCGGCGGCATCGTGGACGGCCACGACTCCGTGGCCGCCGTGGGCGAGCGCATCTTTGCGCAGATGCTGGCGGTGGCTTCTGGCGAGCGCACGCGCAGCGAGGTGCACGGCTACGGGCAGAACGAGTTTGTGCCTTGGGCATTGGGCACTGTCACTTGAACCTCGTACCCATTCCGCTAGGTTTTCCAAACCTGAGGCACGAAGCTCATGGTGATCAACGAGCCGATCCAATCGCTCATTTTCAGACTTCGCTGATCTGAGCCAAGGCCCTGGAGCAATCCAGGGCCTTGT
>CAZGDZ010000040.1:2156-10516 GCA_964524855.1 uncultured Macromonas sp. | reverse complement strand
GACGAACTGGTGTTCGAGGTGCCCTTGCCGGAAGTGGATTGGCTGAAAACCGAGGTGCCGCGCCTGATGGCTGGCGTGGCGCAACTCAAGGTGCCGCTGCTGGCTGAAGTGGGCGTAGGCGCTAACTGGGAGCAAGCGCACTGACACTGGGTATGATGACCCATCACCGCAGGAGCTGAGCATGAAAGGTATCGTCTTTACCGAATTCATGGAGATGGTCGAGCAGGCCTTCTCGGCCGACATGCTGGACGACGTGATTGACGATGCGCAATTGCCGAATGGCGGGGCCTACACCGCCGTGGGCACTTACGACCACAGCGAGCTGGTGCGCATGGTGGTTGCTTTGTCCGGCCGCACCAAGGTGCCGGTGCCCCAGTTGGTGCACGCCTTTGGGAACTACATGTTCGGGCGCTTTCACCAGCTATTTCCCGCATTCTTCCAGGGTGTGCCCGATGTGGTCACCTTTCTCAACGGCATTGAAGACATCATCCATGCCGAAGTGCGCAAGCTCTACCCCGATGCCCAGTTGCCCCGGTTTGAGTGCCAGCGCACGCCGCAGGGGCTGGACATGGTGTACCTTTCCCCGCGCCACTTCGAGGACTTGGCCCATGGCCTGATCGATGGCGCCATTGCTCACTGGGGAGGAGGCTACACCGTGCAACGCGAACCCCTGCCGGAAGGTAAAGTGCTGTTCCGCTTGGTGCATGAAGAATCAAACGTAGCTACGGGAGCCGCTGCGGCATGAATGACGAGGCCGCTTCTGCGCTGATCAGGCTGCAAAAGCGATTGGACCGAGAAAAGGCCGCCCGCAAGGCGGCCGAGCAGTTGCTGGAGCAAAAGAGCCTGGAGTTGTACGAGGCCTATCAGCGGGTGGAGGCCGAAGCCGTTTCGCTGGAAGACCTGGTGCAAGCCCGCACCGCCGAACTGCAAGCCGCGCTGGAGCACGCCGAAGCCGCCACCCGCGCCAAAAGTGCCTTTTTGGCAACCATGAGCCATGAACTGCGCACCCCGCTCAACGGCGTGCTCGGCCTCAGCGAAATGCTGCTGCGTTCCTCGTTGGACGATGAACAGCAACGCCAGGTGCGCACCATCGCCACCTCCGGGCAAAACTTGCTGGTGCTGCTCAACGAAATTCTGGACTTCTCCAAGATCGAGGCCGGTCAACTCACATTGGAGCGCGCGGTTTACGCGCCCGTCACCGCCCTGCATGAGGTTTGCGAACTGCTGGGCATGCAGGCGCGTCTCAGGGGCATCGATATGGGCTTTCAAATTGGCCCGGGCGTGCCCGAATGGGTGTGGGGCGACAGCACCCGGGTCAAGCAGGTCTGGGTCAACCTGCTAAGCAATGCCCTCAAGTTCACCGAACGCGGCCGCGTGCAGGCCCACTTGCGGGTAGAAGCTGAAGGCACTGGCCTGTGGTTTCACGGCGAAGTGCGCGACACCGGCATCGGCATGCCGCAGGAGGTGCAGCAACGGCTGTTCCAGGCCTTCGTCCAGGCCGACAGCTCCATCACCCGCAAGTACGGTGGCACCGGGCTGGGTCTGGTCATCACCCGTCGCATTCTCGAACTGATGGGCGGTCACATCGTGGTGGAGAGCGCCGCAGGGCAGGGCACCACCTTCCGCTTTGCCTGGCCGGTGGAACTGGCGCCTGCCGCAGCCGCAGCGCCTACCGATGGCGCCGGTGCCCACCTGGTGCCGCTGCGCATTTTGCTGGTGGAAGACAACCCGGTGAACACCAAAGTGGCGCAAGCCCTGTTGAGCGCATTGGATCAGCACCAGGTGACCTGTGCCATCAACGGCAAATTGGCGCTGGAACACCTGCGGCACGAGGTGTTTGACGTGGTGCTGATGGACATGCAAATGCCCGAAATGGATGGCCTACAGGCCACCCGGCAGTTGCGCGCGATGCCCCTGCCGCGCCAGCCCTGGGTCATTGCGCTCACGGCCAACGCCTATGCCGAGGACCGCGAAGCCTGCGCCCTGGCCGGCATGAACGACTTTCTGGCCAAACCCATCTCGGTGGCCGCCTTGCGGGCCGCGCTGCTGCGGCGCGGCGTGGCGTAGTCGGTGGCCGATGAGTTTGGCCTTCAGCGCGCTGCTGTCGCCAAGCCCAGGGCCAGCGCTTCGGCCGTGCCATAGGCGTCGGCCGTGCGGCAATCGGCCGCCAGCAGCTTTTGGTACACCGCCGTGGCGGTGGGTTCGGGCAGCATGGCGCGCAGGTAGCGGGTCAGCGTCAGTTGCTGGGCGCGGCTGGGCTCGCTCTTGCAGGTTTGGTGGCCAAAGTCCTGGTCGGGCGGTATGCGGCTGAACACCACTTGCGCCGGGCGGGGCTGTTCCGGCAACACCCTCTGGGTGCCAGCGGCAAACACCAGCAGGCAAGGCGTCTCACAGCGGGTGCCCGCCTGCACCTGGGTATCAAAACCCCGGTTGCGCAGCATCGCGCCCAGCGTCACCGCATCGCCCAGCAGGGCCGGACCCGCGTTCAGCACCATGCGCTTGCTAGTGCAACTGGCGCGCTCCAAATCTTGCAAGGCCAGCCCCATGCGCCGCACTGTGCCAGCGTGGATTTCGCCATTCAGCGTGAGGGTGCAAGCCGCCGTGCGGGTGTCTGTGACCAGGGTGCCGCCTTCGTAGGCGTGGGTCTGGGTGCCGCGGCTGGGGGCTGTGCCTTCGGCAGGCCCGGTGGCGGTGCGGGTGGGCGGGCTGCCGCAGCCGGCCAGCAGCGCGGCGAGTGCCAGGCTGGTCAGGGTGTAAGCGTGTTTCGAGGTCAGTGTCATGCGTGGGCTCCAGGCCGTATTGTGACGGCGGCTGGGCCTTTGATGACTCAATGCTCGGTCAACGCAGTGGTGAAGCGTTTGAACAACGGGCGCAACAGGTAGGTCATCAGCGAGCGTTCGCCGGTTTTCACCATCACGGTGGACATCATGCCCGGCTGCAGTTGAAGGTTGCCCAGTTTGGACACCTCGGTGGGCGGCACCGTCACCCGCAGGGTGAAGTAGGGCTCGCCGCTGCGTTGGTCCTTCAGCACGTCGGCCGACACCACCGTCACCTCACCGCTGATCACTGGGCGGTCGGCGCGGCTGGAATAGGCGTCAAAGTGCACGTCGGCCGGCAGGCCAGCGTACACCCGGTCGATGTACTGCGGCGCAAAGCGCGCCTCCACCACCAGGTTGTCGCCCTCGGGCACGATGTCCATCACCCGGTCGCCGGGCTTGACCACGCCGCCCACGGTGTGGGCCGTCAGGTCCACCACGGTGCCGTCCACCGGCGCACGCAGTACCAGCCGGTCAAACGTGTCTTGCTGGGCGTTCAGGCGTTCGCCCAGGGTGGCCACTTCGCGTTGAATGTCGGCCAACTGGGTTTCCACCTCGCGGCGGTATTCCATCTCGCGCTGGGCTGCGCGCATGCGGAATTCGGCCAGCCGGGCGTTGATGCCGGCAATATTCGACAAGTCCTCGCTCTGCTTGCTCTGCACCTCGGCCAGTTGGCGTTCCAGTTCCAGCAGGTTGTTGCGCGACACAAAACCCTGCTCCCGCAGGTTGCGGAAGGAATTGAGCTGTTCGGTGAACAGGGCAATCTGCGTTTCGCGCCCGGCCTTGAGTTGCGACAGGCTGGACAACTGAGCCTCCAGCCCCTTGACCGATTCGCGCACGATGCGCAACTCACCTTCCAACGCACTGCGGCGCGAGCGGAACAGCCCGTCTTGCGCCCGCATCAGAGCGGCCACTTCGGGATTCTTTTCGGCGGCCGTCAGTTCGCGGGGGTAGCTCACGCTGGCAGCGCCATCGCGTTCGGCCCGCAGGCGGGCCAGCGTGGCCAGTGCGGTGTAGTGCTGCGTCTGCGTGGCGTTCAGGGCCGATTTGCTCTGGGTTTCGTTCAGCACCAGGAGTTCGTCGCCCGCCTTCACCTTCTGGCCTTCGCGCACCAGAATTTGCTCCACGATGCCACCGTACAGGTGGTCAATCCGCTTGCGGCTGCTTTCCACCGCCACCACGCCGGGTGCAGGTATGCCTTCGTCCAGCGGCGCCAGCGTGGCCCAGGCCATGAAGCCGCCAAAGCCAATGGCCAGCACCCACAGGCCCCGGCGCAGAATGCGCTGGTAGTCGGTGTCGGGCAAGGTCTCGGGTACGGGGCTGGCGGGCAGGGCATCCAGCGTCAATGGGGCGATGGCTGCCGGTGTGGCTGGTGCCACCGCGTTGGGCGTGGTCACGGCAGGGGTGTTCGATTCGGGGTTGGCCGGGTTCATGCCTGGGCCTCATGGGGCAATTGGGCTTCAGGGGTTTGGTTGCCCACGGCGGGTTTGCGCTGTGGGCGCAAGGTGTCCATCACCGCGTCGCGCGGGCCGTAAGTCTGGATGGTACCGTTGGCCAGCACCAGAATGGCGTCGGCCTCGGCCAGCAGGTTCATGCGGTGGGTGATGACGAACACCGTGCGCTTTTCCTGCTTCATCACCCGCAGCGCGCCCACCAGGGCGGCGTCGCCAGCTTCGTCGAGGTTGGCGTTGGGTTCGTCCAGCACCACCAGCGCCGGGTCGCCGTACATGGCACGCGCCAGGCCAATGCGCTGGCGCTGCCCGCCCGACAGGGCCATGCCGCCCTCGCCGATGGGGGTGTCGTAGCCCTGCGGCAGCCGCAAAATCATGTCGTGCACGCCAGCGCGCTGGGCGGCGGCCACGGTGCGGGCCGAATCGGGCGCGCCAAAGCGGGCAATGTTTTCGGCCACCGTGCCTTCAAACAGTTCCACGTCTTGCGGCAGGTAGCCCAGCCAGGGGCCCAGTTCTTCCTTGTTCCATTGCGATACGTCGGCCCCATCCAGCCGCACCGTGCCGTTCATGGGCGGCCACACACCCACCAGCGCCCGCGCCAGGGTGGACTTGCCCGAGGCGCTGGGGCCAATGACGGCCACCAGCATGCCCGCCGCCGCGCCCAACTTGATGCCCTTGAGCACCGGCGTGCGCGCACCGGGCGGGCCGGCGACGAGGTTTTCCACCATCACAAACCCTTGCGGGCGGGGCAGGGCGGTGCGGGGTTCTGGTTCCGGGTGGGCTTTAAGCAGCTCTTTCAAACGGCTGTACGCGCCACGGGATTGCACCAGATTTCGCCAATGGCCGATGACAGCGTCCACTGGGGATAACGCCCGGCCCAGTAGTATGGATGCGGCGATCATCCCGCCCGGACTCAATTGATTGTCAATGACCAGCAAGGCACCAATGCCCAGCACGCCGGATTGAGCGGCCATGCGAACAAACCGTGTGATGGCGCTCACATCGGTGGCACGGTCGCTGGCCTTGCCTTGCAGTGATAAGGCCGCGTTCTGACGTGACTGCCAGCGGTAGCGTATGGCAGAGAACATGCCCATGGACTCGATCACCTCTGCATTGCGAACACTGGCGCTGGCGTATTGCGAGGCTTGCTGGCTTTCCTCCCCCGCCGCTTTCAACGGTGGGGCAGTGAGTCGCTCACTGATCCAGGCCAGAACGATAAGCAGCAGGGCCGCGACAAAGGCGAACAGGCCCAGCCAGGGGTGCAGAAGAAAGATGACGGCGATGTAGATGGGCGTCCAGGGGGCATCAAGGTAGGCAAACAGTCCTTTCCCGGTCAGGAACTGGCGCAGATTAGACATGTCGCTCAACGCTCGTGCCGTGACGCTGGTGTTTCCGTGCAAGGTGCGTTTGAAACTGGCCTCCAGCACGGTCGATCCCAGTTGCTGGTCCAGCGCGGCGCTGCCGCGAACCACAGCACGCCCGCGTGTCCATTCCAGCAGGGCATCCAGCACAAAAAGCCCCAGCAGGATCAATGTGAGCATCAGCAGGGTGGTTGTGTTCCTGCTGGCCAGTACCCGGTCGTAAATCTGCAGCATGTACAGCGCAGGGGCTAGCATCAGCAGGTTGATGACCAGGCTGAAGGCGGCAAGGGCGATAAACACCTGACGATGTTTTCGCAGCGCCTTGTCGAGAGGTGTTAATGGGGGGGGAGTCGGCTTCACGCGATGATTATGACGGTGCTGGATATGCAGAAAAAAGGGCTTGCCATCCTCAGATGACAAGCCCCGCAGCCAAGCAGTACTCGCTTATGCCCAATAGGTGACGTCGGTAATCTCGGCAGAAATGCTCTGGATTGAGTCAACACCGCCGTTGCCATTGGCTGTGTTTGAGTCGTAACTGATGGTGATGGATGCATCTGTCGAATAGAAGCTGCCTTCACCGCTGTCTTCAACAGTGAATGATCCATCTCCTCCGCCTTGGCCTTGGACACCGTTTGGTCCAATGCTATCCCCTTGAATCGTGAAAGATTCACCTCCTTCAGGGGTCACAACTAAGAATTCAGTTGTGCCGCCCAGATCACCTGTGGCAGAAACCGTCACATTGCCTTCGAAATCGAAATAGGCATCAGCACCTTCAACCAAGCTGCTGGTGGGGATCAGCACATTGAAAGATCCATCCCAAGTGGTGGTGTTGAAACCACTGGTCTGGCCCCCGGAAAATGTGCCTTCAAGGGTGAACTGATCCGCGGTGCCGGTAATGGTCAGGTTGACGGTGTTGGAGATCGGGTCGTTCACGTCATCTGTGATCTGGTATTCGATTTCCAGCCCCCAGCTGTCGTCCAGATACAGTTCGTCGAAAGATGGGTGGTTACGATCGACCGTCAGGACGCCGGTCTCGTAATCGACCGTGATGTAGGCGGGCAGATCGCCGCCGCCCGCCAGCTTGACACTGCCATCAACGACGGACAGCGTGTCGCCGTCATCATCGTTTGCGGTGCTCAGCAGATTGATGGTGTATTGAATGGCGTCATCTTCGTTGTACTCAGGATCCTTTGAGGCTGCGTACTCGTCAAACTCGGCAATTTCCACATCAATTGGCGTGGCGGTCGGCGGCACGTTGGTTTGCGGATCGGCCCAGTCTTCGGAGTAGCTTACGCCATCAACTGTGGGTTCTTGGCCTTCGGTGTAATACTCACGGGTGTGTGTGACAGTCAGCTTTTTGGTGACGGAGTCCCACGAGTAGGTTTCCGTACCAGTCAGCATGGGGGTCAAGTCAATCACGTAATCACCCACGATCAGTTTCGGGGTAGGGTTGTCAATGTCGTCGCCATCCACTTCACCAGTTTTGCTCTGGGCGGCAGAGAACAGATCGGTCAAGGTGAAGTTGCCAGCTTCAATTTCGGCTTTAACCAGTAGAGCGTCTTCAATGGTCAAGCCTTTGGTCAGGTAAGCCAGGAAGGCCACGTAATCAGCGCCGTCGGTTTGCAAATATTCGGTTAGTGCAGAGGTGTAGCTGGATGACAGTTGGCCCTGTTCTGAGCCGGAGCCGGACAAATCAGTAGATGCGTCAAAAAATGCCATGATTAACTCCTGAATTAAGCATTGGTATGCGGTTGAAACTCCCCCGGCTCCAACCGCGAATCGACCAACTGCACCGCCACGCCCGTCCGCTTCCCCTGTTCGGTCACGCGCACAACCTTGCCGTGCGCCACCAATTTCACGGGGCCGTCCGGGGTGTCGAGGTGGATTTCAAAGTCCACCACGCTGCCGATCTGTTGAACTCGGTCGAGTTCGAACATCACGCCCGAAGCACTGATGTTTTGGGTGACACCTTTTTCGCCACTTTGCAACCTCACTGGCAGGGCCAGAGGTTCGCGTGGGGCGTTGCGGTGCTCAGAAAACATGACTGTCAGTGTGCTCCGCTGCCCAGCCAACTGCATGGGCCCTTTCGGTGGTTTTTGTGGGGTGGGCCTCCCAGATGCTAGGGGTGGTATATAGTAGGAACCTCATGGGATAAGCATGGGTGAGGTGGCCCGTGGGCGCGAGTTCAGCATTCATGCTGACCGTGCACGCAGGGCCTTGGGGGCTTGAATGACGACAGAACACAAGAGGCTGAATGGCTACGCAAGCGGTTTGGCGCGGGTGATGGTGGTGGCCCTGCCCGTGACTGCTTGGGGCCTGGAACGTTTGGTGGACACCCAGCCGCACGCTTTGCGCTGTGTGGGCGCTGCAGCATCGGCGGCGCAGGCGGTGCTGCAGGTGCAGCATTGGCAACCCGACGTGGTGCTGTTTGACCTGGACGGGGAGGACGGCACCGAATCCTTGAACGACCTGCATGCCCAAACCCCAGCGCGCATTTTGGCGCTGACCAGCTCGGGCGACACGGCGGTGCACGACACCGCCATTCTGGCCGGTGCGCGTGGGGTGGTGGCCAAGCGCGAAACGCCCGACACGCTGTTGAAAGCGCTGGACAAGGTGCACGCGGGCGAGATGTGGATAGACCGCTCAGCCACCGGGCGCATCTTCATGGAACTGGCGCGCCAGCGGGTGCAAAGCCGGCGCGAAGACCCGGTCAAGGCCAAGTTGGCGCTGCT
>CAZGDZ010000040.1:0-2146 GCA_964524855.1 uncultured Macromonas sp. | reverse complement strand
ACGCCACGCGAGCTGCAAACCTTGCAGGCCCTGGCGGCCGATGCCGCTTCACCCGGCAAGGTGTTGGCCAACCGGCTGCACATCAGTGAAAACACGCTGCGCAACCACCTTACTTCCATTTACAGCAAGCTGGGCGTGAGCAACCGCACCGAGCTTTACGCCTTTGCCCACCAGCACGGGGTGTTGAATTAACATCGGCGCACGCTGCCCTTGAGGGGCCGGCACGGAACCACACTGAAAGAACCACCAATGGCCAAGGGCATGATTCTGGCAGCGGGGCAAGGCACCCGCGTGCGCCCACTCACCAAAGACCTGCCCAAACCGATGGTGCCCATCCTGGGCAAGCCGGTGATGGAATACTTGATCGAGCATCTGGCGCGCCACGGCATCACCCAGATCATGGTGAACGTCGCCTACAACCACCGCAAGATCGAGGAATACTTTCGCGACGGCCACCGCTGGGGCGTGGAAATTGGTTATTCCTACGAAGGGGTGTATGACCACGGCGACATCATTCCGCGCCCGCGCGGCTCGGCCGGGGGCATGCGCCACATTCAGGACAACAGCGGCTTTTTTGACGAAACCACGCTGGTGCTGTGTGGCGACGCGCTGATTGACCTGGACATTGGCGCGGCGCTGTTTGAGCACAAAAGCAAGGGCGCGCTGGCCAGTGTGGTGACGTTGGATGTGCCGCGCGACCAGGTGAGCAACTACGGCATTGTGGTGGCCGACAAAGATGGCAAGGTGCAGTCGTTCCAGGAAAAGCCCAAGCCGGCCGAGGCCAAGTCCACCCTGGCCAGCACGGGTATTTACATTTTCGAGCCTGCCGCGATCGACCTGATTCCTCCCGGCCAGGTGTTTGACATTGGCAGCGAACTGTTCCCGATGCTGGTGGAGCGGGGCTTGCCGTTTTACGCGCAAGACCGGTTTTTCAACTGGATTGACATTGGCCGGGTGAGCGACTATTGGTCGGTGTTGCAGCGGGTGCTGCGCGGCGAAATTGCCGAGATGCGCATGCCCGGCACCGAGGTGAAGCCCGGGGTGTGGGTGGGCCTGAACACCAAGGTGGACTGGAACACGGTGCACGTGCAGGGGCCGGTGTATTTGGGTTCCAGCGTGAAGCTGGAGCCGGGTTGCAGCATCATTGGCCCGGCCTGGGTGGGCCATGGCAGCCATGTGCGCGCCGGTTCGCGGGTGGAGCGCAGCATTTTGTTCGAATACACCCGCATTGGCGCGGGCATGTTGTTCCAGGACATGATCGTGTCGCCCAGCTACTGCGTGGACCGCCTGGGCAATGCCACTTACGTGGGTGACGACCGCTTCCCGCTGCGCTGGGGTGATGCGCGGGCGTGATAAGCGGCAGCATGGGGGATCGGGTACAGTCTTGAGCCCTTGGTTTGATTTGACCCCTACATGACCTTGTTTGCCATTTTGTTGGGCACCGTGCTGGCCGGCGTGGGCAGCGTGTGGCTGGCCGCAGCGTTGAGCCTGGGTATTTTGGCCCGTTTCACCCAGCACATGCTGAGTTTGGCGGCGGGCGCTTTGCTGGCCACCGCCTTCATGCACCTGCTGCCCGAAGCGTTTGAAAGCGCTGCAGGCGCCCACGAGTTGTTCATGCTGCTGCTGGTGGGGCTGGTGTTCTTTTTCCTGCTGGACAAGGCGGAGCTTTGGCACCACGGCCACGAGCACCACCACGGCGGCGACCATGGCCATTCGCACAGCCATGCGCATGCCCACAGTCCGGCACATCACCACCACCACGCCCCGCTGCGCAGTGGGGGATGGTCGGTGTTGGCGGGCGACAGCGTGCACGCTTTTGGCGATGGCATTTTGATCGCATCCGCCTTCATGGCCGACATCCGCCTGGGCGTGGTGGCTTCGCTGGCGGTGCTGGCGCACGAGGTGCCGCACCACATGGGCGATTTAGTGGTGCTGCGGCAAACGTCGGGCACGCGGCGGGCAGCGTTGATCAAAGTATCGCTGGCCGGCACCGTGACGGCGCTGGGCGGCTTGGTGGGCTACGCGCTGGTGACGCGCCTTGAGGATTACCTGCCGTACTTCCTGGTGGCAGCGTCGAGCAGTTTTGTGTATGTGGCGCTGGCCGACCTGAACGCCCGCAGCACCGTCCTGCTCGACGACAACACCA
>CAZGDZ010000039.1:0-10626 GCA_964524855.1 uncultured Macromonas sp. | reverse complement strand
GGGCGGCGACGCCACGGCCGTGGGCGACGACACGCGCAACGTCTTCGTGGAAGCGGCGTTCTGGTGGCCCAAGGCGATTGCAGGCCGTTCGCGTCGCTACAACTTCAGCACCGACGCGGGTCACCGCTTCGAGCGCGGCGTCGATCCGCAACTCACCGTGGAACACGTCGAGCGCATCACCGACCTCATCCTGCAAATCTGTGGCGGCCAGGCCGGCCCCATCGATGACCACATCGTCAACCTGCCCAAGTGCACACCGGTCACGCTGCGTGTGGCGCGCGCGGCCAAGGTCATTGGCATGCCGGTCACCCAGCAACAGTGCGCTGACGCATTGCGCCGCCTGAGCCTGCCAGTGTCGGAAGGCGAGGGTACGGTCACGGTCACGCCGCCGTCCTTCCGCTTTGACTTGCAGATTGAGGAAGATCTGATCGAAGAGGTGGCGCGCGTCATCGGCTACGACCACCTGCCGCACACCCCGCCGCTGGCGCCGGTGACGGCCAAGATCCGCCCCGAAAGCCGCCGCGCCCCGTTCCAGCTCCGCCGCCAACTGGCGCAGTTGGGCTACCAGGAAACCATCAACTACAGCTTTGTGGAAGAGCGCTGGGAGCGCGACTACGCGGGCAATGCAGACCCCATCCGCCTGCTCAACCCGATCGCCAGCCAGATGAACGTGATGCGTTCTTCGTTGTTGGGTAGCTTGCTGGCTGTGCTCAAGTTCAACACCGACCGCAAAGCGCACCGCGTGCGCGTGTTCGAACTGGGCCGGGTATTCAGCAAGGATGCCTCGGTGGCCGACAGCGACACCACCGTGGCCGGTTTCGCGCAACCCATGCGTGTGGCAGGCGTGGCTTATGGCGACGACGTTTCCCAGCAGTGGGGTGTGCCTGCGCGTGCCGTGGACTTCTTCGATCTGAAAGGCGATGTGGAGGCCCTGCTGGCACCGCGCGCACCCATCTTCGAACCTGCAACTCACCCCGCCATGCACCCGGGCCGCTGCGCCCGCGTGCTGCTGGATGGCGAGGCGATTGGCTACGTGGGCGAACTTCACCCGCGTTGGCGCCAGTTGGAAGGCTGGCAGCAGGCTCCAGTGATGTTCGAGCTGGACCTGCCCGCCGTGTTGGAGCGCCAGGTGCCCGTAGCCCAAACCGTGACACGCCACCAGCCAGTGGAGCGTGACATCGCAGTGGTGGTGAAAGAGGGCGTGAGTCACACCGCGCTGATGGCGGCTGTCCATGCTGCCAACGCCCAGGGGTGGCTCAAGTCGGCCGTTTTGTTTGATGTTTATCGCCCGAAAAAAGGTGCGGAGGCGGCTGGCTTGGCGGCCGACGAAAAGAGCCTGGCGGTGCGCCTGACGTTGGAGCGTGGCGATGCCACCCTCACCGACGAGGAAATCGACGGTGTGGTGCAGGGCGTGCTGGCGTCGCTGGCTGAGCGCGTTCAGGCCCGTTTGCGTTGACCCGAACGAGAAGCGAACTGGCCATGCCAACACCCTCACCTCTGAAGGACGCCGAATTGCTGGAGATCGATCCGTCGGCCTTGACCAAAGCGCAATTGGCCGAACTGCTGTACGAGCAGATCGGCCTGAACAAGCGCGAGTCCAAGGACATGGTGGACGCGTTTTTCGACCTGATCGGCGAAAGCCTGGTGCAGGGGGACGACGTGAAGATCTCCGGGTTTGGGAATTTCCAGATCCGCACCAAGGCGCCGCGTCCGGGGCGCAACCCGCGCACGGGCGAGCCGGTGGCGATCGAGGCGCGCCGCGTGGTCACCTTCCACGCCAGCCCGAAGCTCAAGGAGTCGGTGCAGGCCGGCGCCAGCGAGGCGTCCACCAGCCCGTCGCCAGGGCCACGCCCAGCAGAATGACGGTGCCGCAACCCACCATCCAAGCGGTGATGGGTTCGCCCAACAGCACGGCACCGTAGCCCAGCGCAAACACCGGGATCAAAAAGGTCACGGTCAGGGTGCGGCTGGGGCCGGCTGCTTCAATCAGGCGGAAGAACAGGATGTAGGCGACGGCGGTGCATAGCACGCCGACCACGAACACCGCCCCCCAGGCGTTAAGGCTGGGGTTTTGTTCCGGCCAGAACCAGATGGTCGGTACGGACAAGGCCAAGGTCGCGCCGATCTGGCTGCCGGTGGCGGTGGCCATGGTGGGCACCCCCGTAAGGTACTTGCGGGTGTAGCTGGCCGCAATGCCGTAACACAGCGTTGCGCCCAGACAGGCCAGTACCGCCCAGCCGGTGCCCCCGGGTTTGAAGCTGGCTTTGTTCCACGATAACAGCGCCACGCCCAGAAAGCCGATGGCCAGCCCGAGCGCCCGCCAGCGACCCGGGCGCTCGCGCAACCACAGCCAAGCCACCAGTGCACCGAACAGCGGCACCGTCGCGTTGAGGATGGCCGACAGCCCGGTGGTGATGGACAGCAGCGCGTAGGAGTACAGCGCGAACGGCAAACCGGAATTGAGCACACCCACGAACAGGATGGGGCCGGCATGGCGCCGCAAGGCTGGCCATTGGCCGCTGTAGAACAACACCGGCAGCAGCACCAGGCTGGCTACAGCCACCCGTGCGCCCGCTGTGGCCCAGGCGCCAAACTCCACTGCGCCCGCACGCATGAACAGGAAGGACGCGCCCCAGATGGCGGCGAGCAACACGAACTCGGCAATGGTCGAGCGGGACATGAAGGGGGCGTGGCTCAAGCGGTTTCGAGCCGCAACAGCGCCACTTTGCGATCCAATCCACCGGTGTAGCCGGTCAACTGGCCGCGCGCTCCCACCACCCGGTGGCAAGGCAGTACGATGCCCAGCGGGTTGCGGCCCACGGCACCGCCCACGGCACGCACAGCGGCCGGCCGTCCGACTGCAGCGGCCAGTTGGCTGTAGCTCACCGTTTGTCCATGGGGAATGAGTTGCAACTGTTGCCACACGTTGCGCTGAAACGCGGTGCCCTCCAGCAAGGCCAACGGCAGATCGAACTGCTGGCGTTGCCGTTCAAAATAAGCTTGCAACTGGGCGATGGTGGCCTGCAACATCGGGTGCTGCTCGTTCAAGGGAGCGTTCTGAGCCCAGGCCGGTATGCCGGTCTGGTCTTCGAAGTACACACCGCACAGGGCGCCGTCGTGGGCCACCAGGCGCAAACAGCCCACCGGACTGTTCCAGAGGGTGGCGTGCAGCGGGGGCTGGGCGGTTTTCATGGCGTGTAGGCAGTTTGGCCCATTCTAGCGGGGCTCGTGCCCTGGTGCATGCCCCGGAAGTGACATGGGTGACTTCTACAATCCATGGGTTGCCGTCACACACGTTTCGCACATGAATCACCCGGTTTTCCCCCCCTCGGCTTTCAAGGCTTACGACATTCGCGGCGTTGTGCCCGATGCCCTCAACCCCGTTTTCGCCCAAGCCCTCGGGCGGGCTTTTGGTGCCCGTGCCTTGACGCTGGGGGAGTCCACCGTGGCCGTCGGGCGCGACGGGCGGTTGAGCAGCCCCGAGTTGGCTGCGGCGCTGATCGCTGGGCTGGTCGAAGCCGGGGTCGAGGTCATCGACATCGGGCTGGCCACCACGCCCATGCTGTATTTCGCTGCGCACACCCTGTGCCGCAGTGGTATCCAGGTCACCGGCAGCCACAACCCCAAGCACCACAACGGCTTCAAAATGGTGTTGGCGGGCAAAGCCATTTACGGCGATGAGATTCAGGCACTGCGCCAGGCCATGGTGGCGGGCGACCTTCCGTCTCAGTCGGGTGGCCGCGTCACGCAGCAGGCGGTGCTGGAGGCTTACCTGGCCCGCATCGTGGGCGATGTGAAGCTGGCGCGCCCGCTCAAGCTGGTGATCGACTGCGGCAACGGGGTGGCGGGTGCTTCAGCGCCGCGCCTGTTCCGTGCTTTGGGCTGCGAGGTGGTGGAGCTGTTCAGCGAAGTGGACGGCAACTTCCCGAACCACCACCCCGACCCGTCCAAGCCCGAGAACCTGCAGGACCTGGTGCGTGCCTTGCAAGCCACCGGCGCCGATCTGGGGCTGGCGTTTGACGGTGATGGCGACCGGCTCGGCATCGTCACGCCCAGTGGCCAGAACATTTTCCCGGACCGGCAGATGCTGCTGTTCGCGCAAGATGTGCTGTCGCGCGTGCCGGGCGGCACCATCGTGTTCGACGTGAAATGCAGCCAGCGCCTGGCGCCTGCCATCCGCGCTGCCGGTGGTCAGCCACTGATGTTCAAGACCGGGCATTCGCTCATCAAGGCGAAGATGAAGGAAGTGGACGCGCCGCTGGGCGGCGAGATGAGTGGGCACATCTTTTTCAAGGAGCGTTGGTTCGGCTTTGACGATGGCAGCTACGCCGGGGCGCGTCTGCTTGAAATCCTGAGCCGCGAGGCGGACCCTGGGGCCACCTTGGAGGCCTTGCCCACCAGCCACTCCACCCCGGAACTCAACGTGCCTTGCGCCGATGGTGAGCCGCACCAGGTGGTGGCCCGGCTGCAAGCGCAGGCGAAGTTCGAGGCGCCGGCGCAAGTCAACACCATTGACGGTTTGCGGGTAGACTGGCCCGATGGTTTCGGGCTGATTCGTGCCTCCAACACCACGCCGGTGCTGGTGTTGCGCTTTGAGGGCCAAACCGCCGAAGCGCTGGAGCGCATTCGCCACACCCTGATGAGCTTGCTGCTGACGGTCAAGCCCGACGCGGTGATAGAGCAGGCGGCGCATTGAGCGATCGCTGCCCGCCCCCCCCCCTTTCAGAACCCCACACATTGCCCATGACGCCCAGTGCCGACCCCGAGGTCATCGTCTTCAACCTCAAGACACGTTACACCGGCGTTTCCGCTACGGTGAACGCGCTGGTGCCGTTGCAGTTGGGCCAGTGGCAGCTTGCTTATTGCGGCACGCCCCTGTCCAACGGTGTTCCGGGCATGACGCTGCGCGAAGCGATTCGCTTGTCCCGCACACCGCCGCCGGGGCGGGCGTTTCGCATCTGGCATGTCCGCCGCGACCATGAAATGATGGCGGGCCTCTGGGCGCGCGATGTACTGCGTTTGCCAATCAAACTGGTGTTCACCTCGGCCGCGCAGCACCTGCACGGCTGGTTTCCGCGCTGGCTGATTGCCCGCATGGACGCGGTGATTTCCACCACGCCCAAGGCGGCTGGTTTTGTGCCCAACACCACGGCAGTGGTGCCGCACGGCATCGACCTTAGCCGTTTTTCACCCCCGGCCGACAAGCTGAATGCCTGGGCCGAGACCGGCCTGCCGGGCAAGTACGGCATTGGCGTGTTTGGTCGAGTGCGGCCCGACAAGGGCAGTGACGTGTTTGTGGACGCGATGATCGCCGCCTTGCCACACTTGCCAGATGCCACGGCGGTGATCGCCGGTTTGGCGCAGCCCAAGCACCAGGCTTACCAGCAGGCGCTGCAAGACAAGATCGCGGCGGCCGGGTTGGCGGACCGCATTGTGTTTTTGGGCGAGGTGCCCGCGGGCGAAGTGCACCTGTGGTACCAGCGGTGTTTGCTGTGCGTGGCTTGCCCGCGCTATGAGCCGTTTGGCCTTACCCCCTTTGAGGCGGCTGCCACCGGCTGCGCGCTGGTGTGTTCGCGCACCGGCGCGTTCGAGGCATTGGTGCAGCCCGGTGTCAATGGTCAGTTGGTGGACACGGGCGATGCCGTAGGTCTGGCCCAGGCCGTGCAACAAGTGATGCAAGACCCCATGGCCGCTTTTCGCATGGGGCAGGCAGCGCAGGCGCGGGTCACGTCGGCGTTCTCGCTGGCACAGGAAGCGGCCGGCATTGGCCGCGTTTACCAGGGCTTGTGGGATGCCGCCTGAGGATTGCGGCCTGACACGCCTGCAGCGGCTGGCGTTGTGGGTGTACAGCTTGGCGATGCGTGGCTTGGTGCCCTTGCTGCGCCGCAAATTGCACCGACGTGGCCAGGCCGAGCCGGGCTACCTGCTCCATGTGGAGCAACGCTTGGGGCACTTTCCCGGCCTTCCGAAGTCGTCTGGTTGGCTGTGGGTGCACGCGGTGTCGCTGGGCGAGACCCGGGCGGCGGGTCTGTTGCTGACCGCCTTGCGCGCGCAGATGCCAGGCTTGCGTGTGCTGCTGACCCATGGCACTGCCACCGGGCGTGCGGAAGGTGCCAAGTGGCTGGCGCCGGGGGATGTGCAAGTCTGGCAGCCGTGGGACACACCTGAAGCGGTGGCGCGTTTTCTGGCGCATTTTCGCCCCGCATTGGGGGTGCTGATGGAAACCGAAGTCTGGCCCAACTGGGTGCGTGCCTGTCGGGCTCAGGGGGTGCCGCTTTGGTTGGTCAACGCCCGTTTGAGTGCCAAGTCGTTGCGGCAGGCGGTGCGCATGGGTGGCTTGGCGTGGCCTGCTTACGCCGGTTTGCAGGGGGTATTGGCGCAAACCACCGCCGACGCCGATCGCCTGCGCCAACTGGGGGCGACGGTGCAAGCTGTGCTCGGTAACCTCAAGTTCGATGTCACCGCCGATGTAGAGCAAATGAGGCAAGGCCGTCAATGGCGTGCAGCGTCGGGCGGTCGGGCCGTGGTCATGCTGGCCAGCAGCCGTGAAGGCGAAGAAGCCCTCTGGTTGCAGGCCTTGCGTGCCCAGCCGTGGACGCAGCAGGTTTTGTGGCTGGTGGTGCCGCGCCACCCGCAGCGCTTTGACGAAGTGGCCCGTTTGATCCAGGGCGCCGGCTTGAGCGTGTTTCGGCGCAGCGAGTGGCGCGATGATTCACCGGACGCCGCCGCCCGAGCCGACGTCTGGCTCGGCGATTCGCTGGGCGAGATGCAGGCCTACTACGCCATGGCCGATCTGGCTTGGCTGGGGGGCAGTTTCATGCCGTTGGGTGGGCAGAACCTGATTGAGGCGGCCGCCTGCGGTTGCCCGGTGCTGATGGGGCCTCACACCTTCAACTTTGCCGACGCCGCGCAACAAGCAGCTGACGTGGGGGCCGCAGTGCAAGTAGCGGACATGGACGGCGCCATGCGCCACACCCGCCAGTGGTTGGACGACGCGGCCGCGTTGGCGCAGGCCCGCCAGGCGGGTGTTGAGTTGCTGCGACAAGGCCGCGGCGCGGCGCAGCGTTGTGCCGCTTTGTTGTTGGACGAATACCGCCAGCGCACGGGCAGGGCTTCATGAACACCGGGTTGGCGCCACCGAAGTTTGAAAGGGCTGCTGCTGTTCTGAATCAGGGGCGTTTCAGGGCGCTGTCAACAAAGCATCGATCGGCTTCAGATCGTCAGCGTTCAAGGCGCCACTGGCCTGTTTGAGCCGCAGGTTGCCCACCAGCACATCGTATCGGGCCTTGGCCAAGTTGGCCTTGGTTTGAAACAACTGGCTCTGGGCGTTCAGCACATCGATATTGATGCGAACGCCCACCTGGTAGCCCAGTTGGTTGGCCTCCAGCGCACTTTGGCTGGAGGCTTCGGCCGCCTCCAGTGCTTTCACCTGCCCCAGGCCAGACACCACGCCAAAGTACGCCGTGCGGGTGGCCTGCGCGGTGCCGCGGCGGGCTGCTTCGAGGTCGGTGCGGGCCTTGTCTTGCAGGGCCAGGGTCTCGGCGATGCGGTTTTGCACCGCCCCCCCGGTGTACAGCGGCAGGTTGAACTGCACACCCACGGTGGCGGTGTTGCTGCGGGCGTAAGGGAAGGGCGGCGATGAGCCGGCACCCCGTGCAATTTGGTACTGCGCGGTGGCGTCCAGGGTTGGGCCCTGGCCAGCTTCGGCCCTGCGGGTTTCCAGTTGCGCGATGTCCAGGCCCGCATTGGCTTGGCGCACCAGCGGGTGTTCCGCTTCGGCGCGGGTGACCCACGCGTTCACATCGGCCGGTTGTACTTCTGGCAACTCCTTGCCCGTGCCCAGCCGCCAAGGCGCGGTGCCGCTGCGCCCCACCAGTTGGTCCAGGGCCAGTTTCTTGACCCGCAAATCGTTCTCGGCGGCGATCTCGCGCGCGATCACCAGGTCGTACTGTGCCTGGGCTTCGCGCGTGTCGGTGATGGTGCTGGTGCCCACCTCGAAGTTGCGTTTGGCGGCAGCCAATTGCTCGGCGACAGCGGCCTTTTGTGCCTTCACGAAAGTAAGGTTGTCCTCGGCTGCCAGCACGTTGAAGTACGCATCCGCCAACCGAACGATCAGGGCTTGTTCGGCGTTCTGCAATTGGGCTTCAGACGCCTGCAGCGACTTTTGTGCTTGTTCCAGCGCGATGCGGTTGGCCGGCCGGTACAGCGGCTGGTTGGCCGCGATGGCGGCACTTTGCGCACTGCGGGTGCGGTCCAGCGCACTGCCTTCGGCGTTCACGTTGGACCAGTTGGCGCCTGCGTTCAGCCCGACACTGGGACGCACGCCGGCGTACGCCTGTTCGGCCTTGGCTTGGTCGGCCTGGTGCTGTGCGCGAGCGGACAGGTAGGTCGCGTCGTAGGCGAGCGCCGCCTCGTGCAGCGTTTGCAGGTTCTGGGCCAGGGCCGGCGCTGCCAGTCCAGCCAAGGCTGCCCCCCATCCCGCCATCCAAGCCCCGCGCTGGATGGCTCGCGCCATCATGGAGTGGGCACTGACGGAGCATTGTGCGGAGGGAGCATGCATGGGGCGAGCCTTTCGGTGTGCGTGTGGCGACGTGGCGAAACAGGTCAGTACTGGGGAATGCTCGAATCCAGCTCGGCGGCCCACAGGTGGATGCCACCGTTGATGTTGACCACTTCGTCGTAACCCTGATTCTTCAAGAAAAAGGCAACCTGGGCGCTGCGGCCACCGTGGTGGCACAAGCAGGCAATGGGGCGGTCGCGCGGCAGTTCCTGCAGCCGGGCCGGGATGCTGCTCATGGGCATGTGCAGCAGTTCAAATCCATTCGGCTTGACGCTGGCGGTTTGCACTTCCCAGGGCTCCCGCACGTCCAGCACCAGCGGCAAGCTGTCTGGGGTCGCGGTGTGGTGTTCGCTGAGCCAGTCGGCCAGTTGCGCGGGGCGGATGTGGGTGATCAAGGCGGCTCCTGGCTCAGAACTGGAAACGCGACGGTTCGGGGAAATGTGCCAAACGAGGCAGCACGATGTCCCACGGCTGTTCGGTGTGGAACGCGTTGTCGCTGGTGCGGCGCACTATGGTGGCGCGCATCACGGGTTCGTGGCCCACCACCGCAAACAGGCGGCCGCCCACTTTGAGCAGTTGCAGCAGGTCGTCCGGCACTTCGGCGACCGAGCCGCTGAGCACGATGGCGTCGTAGGGGGCATTGCCCGAGCAGGCCGCGAAACGGTGAGCGGCGGCGTCGGCGGTGCGCACCTCCACGTTGTGCACGCCTTCGGTGGCCAAGCGGCTGCGGGCCTGATCGGCCAGCGCGGGGTTGATTTCCAGGCTCAGAACCTGGGCGCACAGCTTGCCCATCAGTGCGGCCATGTGGCCCGAGCCGGTGCCGATTTCCAGCACGTTGTCGCTGGGCTGCAAATCCAGTTCCTGCAGCGTGCGGGCCTCCACCTTGGGGGCCAGCAGGCATTCACCGTCGATGGCCGGGGTACCCAGCGGAATTTCCATGTCGGCCAGGGCCACGCTCTCAAAGGCAGGCGGCACAAACCGTTCGCGCTTGACTTCACCCAGCAGAGACAGGACGCGTGCGTCCAGCACCTCCCAGGGGCGGATCTGCTGCTCGATCATGTTGAAACGGGCCTTGTCGAAGTCGAAGGCGGTGTTCGGGGTGGTCATTCCATACTCCAGTGGGTATATTAGCCGATTCAACCTTATTTTACCGAAGGCCCGTTTCGCCCTTGTAAAGCGGGCGGGCGCGACAGCAGGCCTTGCAGCAAGGTGGTGACCTGGGCTTCGATGAAAGCGACGGGGTCGATGCTGGCGTTGGGGCCGATGCAGGGGGCCATGGCGTGCTTCCACAACATCAGGAACATCAGGGGGGCGGTGAGGCCGTAAATGCCGTAGTCGAGGTCGATCGGGCGGAATTCGCCGCTGTCGATGCCGCGCTGCAAAACGCGTCGCAGCAGCTGGTGGGCAGGCTCCATGACTTCCGCCTGGTAGAAGGCGGCGATTTCGGGGAAATGCTGGGCTTCAGCCATGACCAGCTTGGTGATGCCGGAAGCGGGCGTGTCGCCCACCCGCTGCCACCATTGGTTCATGCAGTAGCGCACCAGCTCGGCGCTGGTGCCCTGGAAGGCGTTGAGTTCCGAATCCCACACCGGGAATAGGCCCGACAGGTGGTGACGCACCACCGCCTTGAACAATTCTTCCTTGCTGGGAAAGTACAGAAACAGCGTGCCTTTGGAGACCCCGGCGCGGCGCGCGACCGCCTCTACCTTGGTGCCCGCGTAGCCGTTCTCCACGAACAAGGCCAGCGCAGAGTCCAGCAACTCGCCCGGCCGGGCTTCTTTGCGGCGGCGGCTGCGAGGGGCTGGCGTTGCGTGAGCGGTAGACTTCATTAATGACCTGTGGGTTATTAAATATACCTCAGGGCTGCTTTTGAAGTTGTTTCAAACGGTACAAGGCTTCCAGCGCTTCGCGCGGGCTCAGGGCGTCAGGGTCGATCTGGGTCAGGGCTTGGTCCACACGGCTGGGTTCGGGCGCGGCCGCTGCGGGCGGCGGGGCGAACAGGTCCACCTGGGCCTGTGCCTGGGCGCTGTGGGTTTCCAGTGCCTCCAGCGCGTGGCGGGCGTGTT